>CAMLKS010000226.1 GCA_946480675.1 uncultured Bacteroidota bacterium | reverse complement strand
AGAAGCGCACCAAAAAAGACTTTCCGCTTTTTCAAAAGGCATGCGTCAGAAGGTGCTGATTACTTCGGGACTTATACATAATCCTTCCATTGTGATATTAGATGAGCCTCTTTCGGGCCTGGATGCCAATGCTGTAATACTGGTAAAAGAATTGCTGCAAAGGTTGAAACAGGAAGGCAAAACAATATTTTACTGTTCGCATATGATGGATGTAGTGGAAAAAGTATCAGACCATATCATATTGATAGATAAAGGAACTATCATTGCTGATGGTACCTTCAGTGAATTGAGAGGTAGCGGTACAGAATCGCTGGAACAGATATTTTCTAAACTGACTGCTTCGGATAACCTTGGCGAAAAGGCTGATAGCTTTGCTTCTGCTATTAGTAATAAAAACTCATAAGCTTCTATTTCCCTATGAATAAATTTTTATTGTTTCTGGTAATGTTACCCAAGGCCTTATGGCGAAGCCTGGGGGCAGATATAGAACAGCTAAAGTGGATACTGAGTGTAAAGCTGAAAATGGATGACAGAAAACCTTTGGGGTTTAGCCGTCCACAGGCACAAAAGAAGCCATCCAGGTATACTTCTGCACTTACAGTTGTTGTTACATTCTTTACGGGTATTGTTTACATATTTCCATTGTTCGGGTTTAAAGATACTATGCTGGCATTATTTGCTTTTTACAGCATGATGTTAGTGTTATTGTCTTTTATGTTAATAATGGATTTTTCAAGTGTGCTTGTTGATACACGCGATAAACTTATCATTTTTACAAAGCCTGTGAATGATAAGACGATATTCCTATCGCGTATGTTGCACATCCTTATTTATTTTATGCGCATCGTATTACCCATGAGCTTACCGGCATGGATAGTATGGGGCATACTGAAGGGATGGAAAGGCGCATTATGGTTTCCAGTTCCATTGATACTATTGGTATTTATTTGCCTGTTTGTGGTGTTGGGGTGTTACCTGTTGTTGCTAAGATTGGCAAAGCCTGAAAAATTTAAAGATATCATTGGCTATTTTCAGATAGCGTTTTCCATTATCATTTTCGCATCTTACTATTTGCTGCCAAGGGCTACCGATAACGAAATGCTGCAGCAAATGACAGCAGCACAATATCCGTGGATACGTTATGTCCCATCATATTGGCTGGCTGCCTGCTGGACCTGGGTAGAACCCTCCGCTGCCAAACTTGCCGGCACCCAATGGCTGAGTATTGCAGCTGTATTATTCCCGTTAGCAGCAATGTGGGTTACTATAAAAATGCTTGCGCCTTCTTTTATAAAAAGAATAAGTGCTATAGATGGGGTAGAAGTGCATGTACCCAACATGAAAAAGGTAAAAAAAGGGGGAAGTAAAATATATTACTGGCTGGCAAACACTTTAAACAGCACCAATGCATCTAAGGCCGGCTTTATGCTTACATGGCTGCAAACTGCCAGGAGCCGCACTTTTAAAATGCGTGTATATCCCAGTTTTGCTTACATCTTTGTTTATTTCTTTTATATACTGTTGTCTGATAACCGGCCTTTTGCGGAAGTATGGGAGAGCTTACCACAAAGCGGAACATATCTTTTGTTGCTTTATTTGTCGTCGTTCGCTATTATGAATGCCATCAATTTTGTAACGATAAGTGAACAATACAAAGCAGCCTGGGTATATTATTCGTCACCAGTAGCTACCCCCGGCCATATTTTAGGTGGTGCCTTTAAAGCCATGTGGGTAAAATACTATTTACCATTTTTTACGGCTATTGCAATTTTTGTGATATATATATGGGGCTTCTCTGTAGTGCTCGATATATTATTGGCGATGGTGAATGTTACGATGTTTGCATTGTGTATTCTTCGTGTCGGGTACCGCCATTTACCATTTTCATTAGCAGAGCAGATAAAGACTTCAGGAGCTAAAACAATTTTCAGGGTAATATTTGTTTTTGCATTGATAGGCGGCTTAGGCATTGCACACCACCTTATTCATTTTTGGTGGCTGAAATTATTATTTCTTGTGTTGTCATCTATCTTCCTGTGGTTGGTTTGGGATAGTTATCATAATACAGACTGGAAGAGCATACGCATGGCAGAAGATGCGTGGTAAATAATTAAATAGTATATCGTTTTTTGATGAAGAAAATAGCTATAGCAGCAATGCTGCTCCCGTTTTTTGTTGCATGTAAGGATAATAAGCAAAATGCAGCCGCAGGTAAAACTGATTCGCTGACAGTACCTAAAGATCTGCATACACAAAGCAATGCAGACAGCATTAGCATGAAACATCTGGACCTGGATATTAATGTTGACTTCGTAACGAAGCAGATATCGGGCCGTGCCACCTGGGATGTACAGAATGAGAAAAAAGCTAAGCGATTGAGGTTGGATACCTACGACCTGACCATTGATAGTGTGCAGGTAGATGGTACTAAAACAGAATATACACTGGATGCCTTTGTTGAGCATCAGGGTAGTGCGCTGAATATACCGGTAACCGAGGCTACCCGGCAGGTATCGATATATTACCGCAGTGGTAAAAACGCGCGTGCATTGCAATGGCTGGAACCACAACAAACGCTTGGTAAGAAACAACCTTTCCTTTATACACAGTCAGAATCTATCTATGCCCGTTCGTGGATACCATGTGCCGATGGGCCGGGTATCCGCTATACTTATACAGCGCGCGTTGTTGTGCCAAAAGGCCTGATGGCACTGATGAGTGCTGAGAATCCGCAACAGCTGAGCGATAGCGGAGTTTACCACTTTGATATGCGTATCCCTATTCCTGCGTACCTGATGGCGCTTGCCGTTGGCGACCTGCGTTTTAAAAGTATAGATAAACGTACCGGCGTATATGCTGAGCCCACCATGATTGATAAGGCGGCTAATGAATTTGCCGAAGTAGGTGAAATGGTGCGTGCAGCCGAAAGGCTTTATGGCCCATACAGGTGGGGAAGATACGATGCACTTATCCTACCTCCGGGTTTCCCGATAGGTGGGATGGAAAACCCCAAGCTTACTTTCTGCACGCCTACCATCATAGCAGGTGATAAATCATTGATGAACCTGGTAGCACATGAGCTGGCGCATAACTGGAGCGGCAACCTGGTTACCAACCTTACATGGAATGATTTTTGGCTGAATGAAGGTTTCACTGTTTATTTCGAGCGTCGCATTACCGAATCGATGACAGATAAAAGCTATGCTGATATGCTTTGGGAACTGGGGTATCAAGACCTGGAAGCAGCGGTGGAAGATTTAGGGAAAGACAGCAAGGATACCCACCTGAAACTGGACCTGACAGGCCGCGACCCGGATGATGGCCTTACCGATATAGCTTATGAGAAAGGGGCTGCATTCCTTAAACTTATAGAAAACAATGTAGGCCGCGAACGTATGGATGTCTTCTTGAGGAAGTATTTTGATGAGCATGCGTTTAAAACAATATACACCGAAGAGTTTCTGCAATACCTGGATGAAAAGCTGATAAAAGGCGATACAGCTTTGCGTAATAAATTGGATATAAATGCATGGGTTTATGGCCCCGGCATCCCTGCCAATTGTCCTCGTGCAGATATGGAAGGTTTCAAGAAAGTGGACGCTGCCAGAACTGCGTTTTTGAGTGGTGCAGCGCCTGCTACACTGCAAACTGCAAAATGGAGCACACATGAATGGTTGCATTTCCTGCGTAAAATGCCAAGGCCATTAACGGCAGATAAAATGAAGGCGCTGGATGATGCTTACCACCTGACACAGAGCGGCAATAGTGAAATAGCCGACCTGTGGTTTATAATGGCTGTAGCAGCAGATTATCAACCGGCATACCCGGCTATGGATAAGTTTTTAAGTGCAGTAGGCCGCCGTAAGTTCTTAGAACCTCTGTATGAAGAAATGATGACTACCAACAAACAGCAGATGGCCAAAGATATTTATACCAAATATCGCCAGAACTATCACCCGCTGGCACAAATGACATTAGATAAGCTCGTGCTGAATAAATAAGAAGTTATAAGAAAAGCCCACTGTAAGGTGGGCTTTTACTTTTATAGATGTGTGCGTTTTAATAACGCAATAATTCCTCAATTTTAGCAGCTACTTTATCTGCATTCGGCAGCATAGCTGTTTCCAGTGCCATATTCATAGGTACTGCCGGCAGGTCCATTGCACCTATAGTTTGCACAGGTGCATCCAGTTCCCTGAAACAGTTTTGAGCTATGCGTCCTGAGAGCGCTTCGCAGAACGAATTGCGCAGTTGCTCTTCTGTCAGTACGATGCACTTACCATGTTTCTTTACAGTATTGTAAACCAGTTCTTCATCCAGCGGATAAATAGTACGCAGATCTACTACTTCTACCTGCCCGGGGAAGTTTTTAGCTGCATTCTTTGCCCAGTAAACGCCCATGCCATAGGTAATGATACACAATGATTCACCATTATCCACGGCTTCCTGTGTGGCTTCCAAAACTACAGCGCCTTTGCCCAGTGGCAGTATATAATCACGTTCCGGCTCTACTGTTTTAGCTTCATCCGTTCCCGGCACTTTGCTCCAATACAAGCCTTTATGTTCCAGCATTATCACCGGGTTAGGGTCGTAAAATGCAGCTTTCATCAGGCCTTTCATATCGGCAGCATTGCTTGGGTAGGCTATTTTGATGCCCTTAATGGTAGCCAGCGTACTTTCTACACTACCGCTATGGTAAGGGCCACCGCCACCATACGCGCCTATAGGCACGCGGATGATGCAACTTATAGGGTATTTACCACAAGTGAGGTAACAAGATTTGCTGATTTCGGTTACCAACTGATTGATGTCCGGATATATATAGTCGGCAAACTGTACTTCTACTATTGGTTTCAATCCCAAAGCGCTCATACCCACAGTAGAGCCAATGATGTATGCTTCTTGTATAGCCGTGTTAAAT
>CAMLKS010000225.1 GCA_946480675.1 uncultured Bacteroidota bacterium | reverse complement strand
TTACCGAGATAGGGTATTGCTGATATTGGGCAAGTAGTGTAACAGTGTAACGCAACACTAAACTGTTACATTTACATTTAATAAAAGAATTGTTCTGAAATGATCTTGCCATCTCTTACTTCGTACAGCATTACCTGGTCTATCAGTATGCGGCCATGGCCTTCTACGGTCAGGTCTTTTTTGCGGCCTACGGCAAAATGGTTGCCGGCTACTATGGGCGGCGTGGTGTGCAGGTAGTGTGCTGCTGTAATACGGCTCACAAATTCCTCCCCTTTTTTGCGCACAGGTTCCTTACCTTCTGCATTCTTAAAATAGTGAGAATGGGCAGGCTCAATGCTGCGTACATCATCGGCAAAGAGTTCATCCTGTATCTCAAACCATTTTTCCTGTTGTGCCAGTTCGTTGAAGCGGGCTGCTATTTCCTGTGTTGTCATCGTGGTCTGTGTTTACAGTTTTTAATTGGCTATCTCTTTTGCAGGTTCGCCCTTGCCTGTGGTTATCAGTTGCAGCAGGCTGCCTTGCAGGTAATGGTTCCATCCATTGGTGCAGGCATCGTAACATTCGCATTGGGGTGTGAGGCCATGATGGGTAAATACCAGTTGTGTTTTATCACCCTTTTTAGAAATGTCGAAACTGATGGTTGTGCCCGTCCACTCATCTTTTTTATCCAGAAAAGTGAGCTGGCTATCCAGCACTTCCCATACCACCTTTTGGTTCTCTACCATCTCCACCAGTTTTTGTTTGGAATAGTGCATGTCTTTATAGCGATAGATGAACTCATCGCCCAGCTTTTGAGAGGCACCCTGCAACGTGGCAGACCACCAACCGCGTACATTGTTGATGGCATTAAATACTTCTGCCGGAGACTGGTCTACCAGTAAGGTTGCCGTAATGTTTTGTGTAGTCATAATACTGTTTTTATTGTGATGTGAATTGATATATCTGCAAAGCTATCGTCCACATACGGGATGGGTGGGGTGTATAATGGACTTTGTGTTGGGTTGATTTGGACAACCAGGTGCGGTAACTTTACAGGATAAAAACGCCTCGTTATGAAACATGTTACCATCATCGTACCCGACTGCCAAGTAAACCTCAATAGCATTAGCGGGGCTTATGAAATACTGAGCAGTGCCAATGCTTACTGGCAACGACAGGGCAACCGTTCGCTGCTGGATATATGTATAGCAGGCTTCGTTACGCAATCGCAGGTAGATGACGGATATTTCACCATTCACCCTGCCGACCTCGCTACTATTCGTAAAACAGACCTGCTCATCATACCATCCATATTTGAAGACTATGCACAAGCTATCGCGAAGAATGAAAAACTGATAGCGTGGATAACAGCGCAATATAAGGAAGGGGCAGAAGTAGCCAGTATGTGCTCGGGGGCTTTTTTGCTGGCGGCTACGGGATTGCTGGAAGGTAAAAGCTGCTCTACCCACTGGAATGCTGCAGAGCAGTTTCGGCAGATGTTTCCCGGTGTGCGGATGGTGCCGGATAAAGTGATAACCGATGAGCATGGCATTTATACCAATGGCGGCGGGTATTCATTTCTCAACCTGGTATTGTACCTGGTAGAAAAGCTGTTTGACAGGACGACGGCCGTATTTTGCTCCAAAATATTCCAGATAGATATAGAACGCACCACGCAATCGCCTTTTGCCATTTTTCACATTCAGAAGGGACATGGTGATGAAGTAATAAGCAAAGCACAGGCATATATTGAAGCACACCTGGATGCTAAAATATCATTTGAAAAGCTGGCAACAGAACTGGCTGTAAGCCGCCGCAACTTTGACAGGCGCTTTATAAAAGCTACGGGAAACACACCAGTGGAATACCTGCAAAGGGTGAAAGTAGAAGCTGCGAAAAAAAACCTGGAACGAGGGCGCAAAAACATATTTGAAGTGATGAGTGATGTGGGCTATACCGACGACAAAGCTTTTCGTGAAGTGTTTAAAAAGATAACCGGCTTATCACCATTGGATTACCGTAATAAGTACAGTAAAGAAAATGTTGCGCCATAAGGTGTGGCAAGGTTTTTTTATAGAGGTTGTCGACTCTCTATATGTTTCTAAAACCTAACTTCTATGACACCGGACAGTGAAAAGCTGTATGCTGTAATAAAGCAGTTGTACAAACAGAAGAACGCCAACCCACGAAAACAGGCACCGCTGTCGGTAGATTCGCTGGCGCTGTATTTTGGTTGCAACTGTGATGAGATTCTGGAGATAGCAGAGCCATTGGTAGCACAGGGTGCTATATACATCCGTACAGAGCCCGCCACCCATTCCGTAGCCCGCAAATGGCATGCAAATAATGGGCATATTGTACTGGCAGAAGATGCGTGGGCATAAAGGTTTGCGTATTTTATTCTTTTCTACATAATAAAGCAGCCTTATAAGGCTGCTTTATGTTTATGCAAGCATACTTTCTTTAGCCGTCTGCGTGCAGGTTGACGCCATTGTGATGCAGGTGAATGCCGTTTGGAACGTTAGTGCAAGAACAGGAACCCATATCCACATCTCCTAAAATGCCACAGCTTACGGGTGTAATATGGCTGTGGAAAATAACCGGTGTATTCGTACATCCTGTACTAGATGCGTACCTTACTTCAAAGCCAATAGCATCGCCGGGAGTGCATACTCCTAACACTAAAGGCGTAATGGTCATTGCCGGGGCGCTATTCCATGTAGTAGAGGGATATGATACAGCACATGTAAGCGGGTCGATACAAACCTGCCGGTACTCCAGGTCACACCCCGTGTTGTTATGAAATTCCTGCGCCTGTGCACCGGAAGCTGCCACAGCTAGCGCTGCCGCTAATAATAGCTTTTTCATGGTAACATAGTTTTAAAAGTGAAAAACATAAAGATAAGCTACATATAAAGCCTTGTCAACCCGTTTTTTTCCCAGTAGCCTTGGTGGTGTGCTACATTCCATTCTGCTTCCCTCACATTATCTTAAAACTATCTTAAAACATAAATTTAATTTGTTATTTACGAAGCTTATCGTAGGTTTGTGTACGAATATATTCGTAGATGAGTGCGCAACAACATATAAAACCGACGGAATCAGAATTAGAGATATTGAACGTACTGTGGCAACAAGGAAAGGCTACGGTGCGGGAAGTGCATGAAAAGCTGGCATTGAAAAAAGAAGTTGGCTATACTACTACCCTGAAGCTGATGCAAATAATGCTGGATAAAGGACTGGTAAGCAGGGAGGTAAGTGGCAAAACGCATGTGTACACCGCCGAGGTAGATAAAGAAAAAACACAAGGACAGATAATGCAACGGATGATAGAAACGATGTTCAACGGATCGGCGATGCAAATGGTGATGCAGGCGCTGGGTAACCACAAAGCCACTAAGGCCGAATTGGATATGATACGCGACTACCTGGACAAAAAAACTAAAAAATGATCTTAAAGTAAGCAGCTATGACCATCTGGATTCAATCTTTATCGTGGGCGCTTATGTGTGCATTGGGCCAAGGCTTAGTAGTGTATGCTGCTTTATGGTCGATACTGAAGCTATTGCAGGATATAGCTGCCAATGTGAAATACCATTTAGGTTTAATGGCACTTATCTTACTACCGGTATGGTTTGGCATTACCTGGTGGCAAGAGTATAATGAACTGCAACAATGGGCTGTACAGCAACCGCAACCTGTGGTGTGGATGACGGGCAGGGGTGATGTTTTAATAACAATGATACACTTAGTATCGCCATGGTTGGCGGTATGCTACCTGGCAGGTTTGCTGGTTATGCTGCTGCGGTTTTCAGGAGGCATGTGGCAATTGCTATCATTCCGAAAGTTTGGGGTAACACCTGCTGACAAACAGGTGGACAACCTATTGCATGTATTGAAAGATAAGCTGTATATAACATCTGCCGTGCAACTGCTGGTATCTACGAGGGCGCAAGTGCCTATGGTAGTGGGCTTCCTAAAGCCTATTATACTAATGCCTGCAACGGCTATGACACAATTGAGCATCGCAGAGTTGGAAGCTATCATCCTTCATGAACTGGCACATATCAAAAGGCACGATTACCTTATGAACATTCTGCAAACTATAGCAGAAACCATTCTCTTTTTCAATCCTTTTGTATGGATGATATCCCGCATCGTTCGCCGTGAAAGAGAGTATAGCTGTGATGACCTTGTACTGCAACATATTCCGGAACCGCTATCGTATGCTACAGCATTGCGTGCATTGGCCACTTCGGCAGCACCTGCGTTAGCCGTAGCGGCATCCGGTTCTTCATATCAATTGTTTCACCGAATAAAAAGAATTATGGAAATGAAAAAACATCCTTTCAATTACAGTAAACTGATAGCTACACTTTTTGTAGTAGTTGCCATTACCTGCACGGTGATATTTGTATCACCTTCGTTTGCAGGTAACACCACCGAGAAACTCGAAGAAACAGCCACCACTACCAAAACAGTGCAGCCACCACCTGCAGACGATTTTGCAGAAGAAAAACAGCTGATATGGCGGCTAAGCGATGCTAAACTAGTAGATGAGATAAATGGATTTGTGGTAGAAAAACGCAAAGATGAGCTATACATTAACGGAAAAAAGCAAGCGGATGACATTGCGAGGAAATATTTATCTGACATTAAGAAGGATGTAATAAGGGTACAGGTGATGTCGTTTACAGAGCGCCTGAAGATGCACCCCGAAGCAGGTATTATGCAAAATATTATGCCTATGTCTTTCTCATCCCCCTGCATTCAGTACAAGCCTAAAGAGGGCTGTTAAAGTCACCTTGGTTTACGATTTCTCATAGCGCCCTTCGGGGCGTTATTTGTTTTATATGCGGGTGTATTTTGTCTATGCGTTTGGAATAGAAATCGTGTTTCAATTTGCTGGCTGGGGCGGGAGTAGGGGTATTGTTTGCCCTAAAAG
>CAMLKS010000224.1 GCA_946480675.1 uncultured Bacteroidota bacterium | reverse complement strand
GGCTGGATGATGGTTTTCATAATGTAGATGTGAAAGAGGTTAAAGAAGCACTGAAGGGATTTGATATATATATAGGGCAAGGTGAAGAAGCTGGTGCCGCGTACCTTGCCGGATTTAATATAGACGTATATTATCCCTATGGGTCTGATGTATATAAATATTCGTACCTGCCGCAAGAATTTAAGTTTTTGAGTAAAATGAAATCATTGGTTGTGGCAAATGATACCCGGCCAACATATACGCAAATGCAGCGTGGCACGATGGCAAAATATTTGCGGGGTGCCATTGTGAATGCGGGGCATATACTAGCAGAAACCACCAATGAGAAATTTGAAGAGAAACTGAAAGGATTACAGTACAAAGGCATTTATGAAAATGTGCCAATGCCATTTATTTATGTACCTGAATATGATGAACTGCGAGATGCTGATATAGCCTTTCCTGCAAAAAATATCATAGACAGGATAAGAGTGACACACGACTTTATATTACTATATCATGGCAGGCAGGAATGGAAGACTTATCATAATGACTTTACAGGAAAGAACACGCACTATCTGGTGCAGGGTTTTGCAGATTATGTAAAGAGTAATAAGGCATCGAAATCCTGCCTTGTGATGCTTGAGTACGGTAGTGATGTGATGCATACTAAAGAATTGGTTAAGGAGTTAGGTATTGAACAGAACGTTGTCTGGCTGCCAAAAATGTACCGGAAGGAGATAATGTATGTAATAAAGCAGGTGGACGTATGTAGTGGCGAATTTGGTTATAGCTATCTCACTTACCGCACTATTGTAGAGGCGATGCTTATGAAGAAACCTGTGATAACATATCGGGATGATAGCCTGTATACTGCACAATATCCGAAACTCTATCCCTGTTTCAATGCACGGGAGCCTCATGAAATAGCGGCTGCGATTACAGAAGCGGCACAAAAGCCGCATGAAACTAAAGCGATGGGTATGGCGGCAAGTGAATGGATAAGGAAGAATTTTATTGCCAATCCATTACAGCATTTGGTAAATATTATAGAGCAATAATAGTGTGAAGAAAGTAAAGATACTTTTTACAATACCCAACTTTATTACTGCCGGCAGCGGTAGGGAAATGGTAAATATTATTTACAGGCTCGATAAAAATTTGTTTGATGTTACAGTGGCTGTAGAATCGCCCGGTGGTGCAGTGTATGACGAACTACTGCAAAATGGATATAAGGTATTGGTGATGCCGTTGTTTGTTACAGGCACTACGAGTATCACCGGCATTTTTACAGAAGCACGAAAACAAGCTAAGCAATTCCGCCACCATAGGTTTGACATCTGGCAGTCGTTCAACTGGTCTTCCGATTTTTCAGAAGCATTGATCGCTAAGTTTTCCGGTGCACATTATGTATATGTGAAGAAAAACATGAATTGGGATAGGGCAGCGTGGAAGGTTAAAAGTTTCTTATCCAAAGCCATTATAGCCAGGAATATAACCCTCTTGCTTACAGTTTTGTTTCCACCGTACCTGCGCAGGAAAACACATTATGTAGGAGGCGGTGTAGATATAAGTAAATTCATATCCACAGGTAATCGAAGTTTTCGGCAGCAGTATGATATACCGGATACTGCTTTTGTAGTAACATGCATAGCACAGTTGGTCCGCGTTAAAGACCAGGCAACTTTGATAAAGGCAGTAGCACAAATTGAAGAAGCTTATTTGATATTAGCAGGCGCAGAAAAGGATGCGTCTTATGCAAAAGAGCTATATGATTTGGTTGAGAAACTGAAAATGAGCAACAGGGTAATATTTGCGGGCTCTGTTGCTGCTGTGAATGATTTACTTAATACTTCAGATGTATATGTGTTGCCAACAACCAATATTGGCGGACATGAAGAAGGTTCCCCTGTTTCCTTGCTGGAAGCCATGGCCGCACAAGTGCCTTGTGTAGCCAGCAATGTGGCAGGCAGCAGAGATCTGATAAGAACGAATGATACCGGCCTCTTGTTTCAGCCCGGCAATGTAGAAGAGTTGACGGCCTGTATCAGGAAGTATATGAATGATAAGGGCTTTGCAGAAACGATGGCGCAGAATGCACGCACGTTAGTTGTAAATGAACATACCTTAGAAAAGGAAGCGGCAGCGTTTCAGGATGTGTACAAAAAAATCATGCGCATTAAAACCTCATGAGTGCCTTTTGCGACATAGCATTGTGCAATGCTACATACTATCCCCAATACAACCGGCTAAGTGAAACAGCATGGCAGCAATCGGGTTGGTATTGGGAAAGCATTGGAACGAAAGGAGGTGACTATATACATAAGTATACAAATCCGGATGGCGAACTGGTTATAATTGGCCAGCTATATGAGGCAATTGATACAGTTGAGATTTTTGAACGGGTAAGAAAATATGTTTCAAAAGCATCAAATGCTTTTGAAGACCCTGCAGGTCATTATGCTATTTTTTACTTTGATAATACGAGTAAAGAATACCACGTTTTTACCAACAGGCTAGGAACGTACCATGTTTATTATTCGTCGATAGATAAAGTGTTAAGTACCTACTATTTGGGTTTAGCAAAACAAGCATCTACCAGAAAGCTGGATTGGCAAGGTGTAGCTGGCTTTTTTTCAAATGGCTTCTTTCCTGATGATAAAACTTATCTGGAAGGCATAACTATTCTGCAACCCGCATCCTGGTATTGTTTCGATGAATCTTTAAACCTTATCCATCATAAGCGTTACTGGGACTGGCAATTTGAACCGAAAGCAGCACCCGTAGATGATTGGTGTGATGCATTGCACTATATATTGAGTGATTCTACAGCTACGGCTGTAAAAGATAAAGCAACTGCCTTGCCGCTTTCAGGTGGCTTGGATTCCCGTACTATTGCCGGAGTGCTAACGAAAATAGATACTCAGTATAAATCCTTATGGGCTTATTCTTATGGATACAGTGCCGCCTCTTCAGAAATAAAAATTGGCAAGCAAATAGCAAACCGGAGAAACATCAGGTTTGATAGCTATGTAATGCCCGATTATCTCTGGAAAGAAATGGCAAACATCACGGATAGTGTTGAGCTGTTTCAATACCTGACGGGTACGCGGCAGGCATATGTGCGAAACGCGATACAGGCAAATGCAGATGTGGTAATAGGTGGCCATTGGGGTGATGTTTGGCTCGACGGCATGGGCATGGGGGAGCATGGTAATTATGGCCAGCTGTTCAAAAAGAAAATAGTGAAGAATGGCAGTGTACAATTATTGAGTACAATATGCAGTCATTATATACCGGATTATAAAGATTATCTCGATAGCTACTTTGATATGCATACCTCAAAGTATGCGCATATAAAAGATGCTGACTTCAGAATGAAGATATACAAGACCGATCAATGGTCTTTTCGGTGGACAGTACCAAGCCTGCGAATGTACCAGGCGGCAGCAATGCCTGTTTTGCCTTTTTATGATAAGCGCATTGTTGACCTATTTTTAAAAATTCCTTCAGAAGTTTTAAAAGGCCGGGAGTTGCAGATAGCATATCTTAAAAAATATCACCCCGACCTCGCATCCATAAAATGGCAGGAATACGATAGAAACCTGTACAGCTATAAAGGTTTTAATAATCGCCATATAGTATATCGTTCTGTAAATAAGCTAAAGCGGGTATTATCAGGCAAGCCACATATCTCCCGAAATTGGGAAGTTTGTTATCTGAATGAAAATGGCACACAAAACCTATACGACAGCCTGAACACGGCTACCATTAAAAGTATAGTGCCTGCTGATGATTTGCAGAAAATGCTGGATGACTTCTATAGAAACCCGAGTGCCGCCAATGGATATGCCATAAGCATGTTGCATACATTCGCCCAATTTGTAAATACAGTGTTATAGTGCGCGATAAAAAGCGAAGGATATTATTAGTAATGCATAGTATTCCGATAGACTCCGGTTTTCTGGCAGCTAAGTTTATTAAGCTGAATGAACGATTTGATGTGCATTTACTCTGTTGGGATAAGCCTGAAAATATTGACCTGTTTATGGAAACATACAGGCTGCCTGCTGATTTTAGGAAACGTATCCACTTGGGTAATAACAAACACTTCAATATATTCAAAGTATTATATTGCCTGCTAGTCTGCTTCTTTGGCTCTTCGCGTGTAAGAAAATATCTTTTTGGTCACAAGGGAGCATTTGTAAATAAGCTAAAGTTTATAATAAAATATCTGCCGACTCTGTTTATACATCCTGCAGTAGTTCATTTTGAGTTTGGTACATTAGCTAAACACGGATTAGACCTAAAGCAGCTTACCGGCGCTAAGCTGATAGCCAGTTTTCGGGGTTATGATCTGAATTATGCAGGCCTTGATGACGTAGGGTATTATAAAGAGGTGTGGAATGAAATTGATGCTGTGCATTTTTTAGGGGCGGACATAAAGAAGCGGGCTGTAGCTCGTGGTTATACAGGGAGCAAATACGAAGCATTGATTCCGCCGGGTATTGACCTGAAAGTATTTAATACGGTAGTAGAAGCATCAAAGTTTGAAGTGGATGCGCTACATATAGTAAGTGTAGGCCGTTTGGTTTGGAAGAAAGGGTATGAATACGCCATCAGGGCCGTAGCACGACTGAAAGAGAAAAATATTCCCTTCGTATATCACATTATTGGCGATGGCCCACATCGGCAGGCGTTAGAATTTACTATTCATGAATTAGGGTTGCAAGAAAATGTCGTTTTATGTGGTGCAATGAATGCTATTGAAGTAAAAAGTGAACTGGGTATCGCCCAGGTTTTTCTGCAACCTTCTATATCAGAAGGCTTTTCAAATGCTGTGGTTGAGGCCCAGGCGATGGGTGTGCCGGTTATCTGTAGCGATGCAGACGGCCTGCCTGAGAATGTTGCAGATAATATAACAGGATTTGTAACACCCAAATGGGATGA
>CAMLKS010000223.1 GCA_946480675.1 uncultured Bacteroidota bacterium | reverse complement strand
GTGGTACTATTGCTACTCCATATTCTGCTTCTACCTATGCTGACCTGAGCAGCACAGCTAAAAACCTGATAACAAATGGCAGCAAAGGTGGCAACCAGACTTTCGCTGTGAAGTATGAAGCTACTCCGGGTTTTGCATACCCTGCCGGTACATACACTGTAGATGTAGTGTACACTGCTACACAACAATAATAACTTGGTTTGTTTATAGGTGAATGAAAAGAAAAGCGGCCCCGTAAGGCCGCTTTTTAGTTATGAAAGATATTTGCCAACGATAGGTACACGCCGCCCGATGCCAAAGGCTTTTGGCGATACCCGTATAATAGGGCAAAACTGGTTGCGTTTATATTCATTGGTATTTACCAGTTTCAGGATACGTGCAACAAGCGCTTCATCATTGCCCAGCGCTACAATTTCTTTTGGCCCCTGGCGGCGCTCTATATATTGATACAATATCGGGTCGAGCTCGCTGTATTCGGGCAGGCTATCACTGTCTTTCTGGTCGGGACGCAATTCTGCAGATGGTGCTTTGTTAATGATATGGGCAGGTATGATCTCAGCATTGCGGTTAATGTAACGCGCCAGTGCATACACTTGTAGCTTATAAAGGTCTCCCAACACACCTAATCCACCAGCCATGTCGCCATACAAAGTGCCATAACCGGTAGCCAGTTCGCTCTTGTTAGATGTATTTAAAAGGATAGAACCAAATTTATTGGACATAGCCATTACCAGTGCGCCACGTATGCGCGATTGCAGGTTCTCTTCTGCTACATTGAAAGGCATATTGTTGAAAACGGGCTTCAGCGTATGCAGGTAGCTATCAAATATATCTTTGATAGGCAGTATGTCGTATTGGTTTTTCAGGTTGCGCGAAAGCTTTTCGGCATCGCTAACAGAGTGGCCTGTAGAATATTGAGAAGGCATCAGTAATGCACGTACATTATCCGGCCCTAAAGCCTCGCAAGCCAATGCTAACACCACAGCACTATCTATACCGCCCGAGGATGCTACAATGGCTTTGCTAAAGCCCATTTTAGTAAAATAATCGCGAATGCCCAGTATCAATGCCTGGTGTATCTCATCAATATCTTCTTCAGGGTCAAACTCATCCGGTAGCAATTCCACAATGGGCAGTTGTGCTGCAGTTTTTATAACAGGCTCTAAAAAGCCTTTTTCTTCATGTAATGTAACCGCATGCAGTGCTTCTTCAAAATAAGGAAGCTCTGCAATAAGGTTCTGATGTGCATCCAATACCAATGACCCGCCATCAAAAACGATTTCTGTTTGGGAGCCTACCGTATTGCAATAAATTATAGGCAGTTTATATTTAGCTACATTCTGTTTCACCATGCTGATGCGGCCTTCGGCATGCAGGTAATCGAACGGAGACGCACTGACATTTATCATGATGTCCGGTTTTTGTAATATCAGCTTATCCATCGGGCTGTGCCTGTACAATGGGTTGTCGCTGATGTTCCAAATATCTTCGCATACCGTCAGTGCTATGCGCTTGCCTTTGAACTCTATCACATTCCATTCGGAAGCAGGTTCAAAATAGCGGTACTCATCAAATATATCGTAGTTAGGCAATAGCGTTTTGTGGGCTATGCCTATTACCTGTTCGTTATAAAGCAGGTAAGCACTATTGAAAAGGTCTTTACCCTCAGGGGCGGGATTGCGCGATGGTGCGCCTACAATTACACCGATAACATCGGCTTCTTTACGAATGGCATCAATGGCTTTTTCACATTGCTCTATAAAATCGTTGAACTCCAGGAAATCGCGCGGGGGATAGCCACATACCGCCAGTTCTGAAAATACGATGAGGTCACCGCCGTTCATTTTAGCCTCACTTATAGCTTGTATGATCTTGGCGGTATTGGCTTCAAAATTGCCTATATGATAGTTCTGCTGTGCAATGAAAATCTTCATACAATATCAAAAGTAAGGCGTAGATGGTTAAGCTGTTGTATTGATAATCATAAAAAAACATGCCCGCACAGTAAATACTGTACGGGCGCTTTGTTTGGTTAAATGAAAACGTTAAAAGAACATGCCTAAACGTAAGGCTATATTATTGAGGCGGACATTACCATCGCTAAAACGGCCTTTATAATCAAGGTCCAGCTCTTTAGGATTGGTAACATCGGGCACAAAACCATTGTTAAAAAACAAGCCGGTATAAATGCTCATTTTATTCGTCACCGGTATTTCTATACCACCGCCAATATTCATTTGCAGCAGCACTGGGGCTATGCCTAAGCCTTTCAGCTTTTCACGGTCGCCATAGGCTGTTTTTACTACAGAATTGTTGTTTTCGTCCACATCGGTATATATCACATCATAGGTGGCTTTTTTGCTAAGCGTAATGCCCGCAGTTAAGCCAATCTGGCCATATACACGAATACGCATCGTGCTTATTTCATCGCTGCGCAGCTTCAATGCAAAGGGCACTTCTGCATACTGCGTGCTGTAATTGAAATCGGCACTGCGTACGATATTATCGGCTGTAGGAGCTGTAACGTTCGGGTTGAGTGTAACGGCCACCTGTCCGCCTGTATGATTAAGCTGGAAACCGGTAGCAATGCCATAGTTCTCAGCAAAGTAATAATCCATTAGCAGGCCCCATGTAAAGCCTACCTTGCTGCCCCCACCTTCTACCACATATAGCTTATCATCGCTTTTATTGGCAGTTGGCTTCATCCACGAAATAGTGGGTGCGATAAAAACGCCGAAGCGCGCTTTGCCAATACCTAGTTCCTGGTGGCTTTTTACAGGTACCGGTTCGCCGTATTCATATCGCTGCGCCGCTGCCTGCACTGCACATGATACCGACAATAATAACAAAAGGGATAGTTTTTTCATATGTGTTCTATGCAATTGAATAAATAAGTTGTTGTCAATTAATATGCCAATAAGCGGCTTATGTTATTTTTGTCCCTGTAAAAGTAAATTGCTTTAACGGATGTTCAAGAGGTTATCCACAGGTATGATGCTAAATGTTAATAAAAGAGCCCTGAAATGGGCAATGCCTATCCTTATTGCATACAGTTTGTATAGCTGCGGTGAAAGTAATGATGCACCAGATGTGTCTGACGTAAAAATAACCTTATCTACCCGCAGGCTGGACCAGGATATGGCGAAGCTGGATACCAATAATCTGGCAGCGGGGTTGCAGCAACTACAGGGAAAATATCCTGACTTTCTCAGCTTCTACCTCGATACCTTAATAGGCTTAGGAACCAACGGGAATTATTCAGATACAAACATCGCCATACAAAATGGCCTGCGCAGTTACCTGACGCATAAAGACTATCGTGGTGTGTTTGATACCGTAATCAAGCATTACCCCGATACTAAAAAACTGGATGCGGAACTGGAAAAAGGTTTCCGGTATATGAAACATTATTATCCCGACTATCATGTGCCTAAAGTGGTGTACCTGGTATCGTGGCTGAACAACTGGGGCGCTTTTACTTATGATAGTACGATAGTAGGCATAGGGCTGGATATGTTTTTAGGTGAGCGCTATCCATATTACCAGGCAGTAGGCATACCACAATACTGGAGCGAACAATTGAAAAGCGAATACATACCCGTTGCTGTTTTTAAAGCGATATACCGCGATAAGCAGCCATTTGAAATGGAAGGGAAGAACCTGCTGGATATGATGATACAACGGGGTAAAGAAATGTATTTCCTGGACCATATGTTGCCTGAAGTTGAAAAGCATACCAAGCTGGCCTATACTAAAAAACAACTGGAATGGTGCGAAGCGAATGAAGCTTTGATATATAACTTCTTTGTAGCACAAAACTTCCTGTATGAAACCAACTGGCAAAAGATACTGCGCTATGTGAACGAAGGCCCCAATTCGGCAGGGTTGCCTGAAAGTCCGGGTAATGTGGGTACATGGCTTGGCTGGCAGATAGTGAAAGCATACGCAGCACAAAACCCGAAAATGACGCTGGAACAGATCATCAACGATAAGCAGGAAGCACAACAATTCTTATTACTATCAAAGTACAAACCCAAATAAAGAATCAACTATTAAAGGGATAAATTAAACCAGAGACATATGAAGCGTTTATTTACAATTATCATTTTAAGCATATCGGTAGTGCATGCATCGGCACAGCTTGCCAATACCGATAACATGAAGAAATCATTTACCATTGAGAACAAAGACACAGTAGCGTGGCTGCACAGCGGCTTACTGAATGTAGGTATCAACCAGGGCTTTTTACACAACTGGCCTGCAGGTGGTGAGCTTGGTTCGCTTACTATTAATGGCCTTTTCAGCGGTAGCCTTACGCGCCTGTATCACAGGCAGGTATGGAGTAATAACCTGGACCTGAACTACTCTTTGTTCTATGCCTATTCCAATAATTTTGTTCCACGCAAGGTGGATGACCGTATCGACTTTACATCTAAGTATGGTGTGCGTATTGATACCGCTAAAGACTTCTACATTACAGGCCTTTTCAACTTCAAATCGCAGTTTACAAAAGCGTATGATTACAACGCTACCGGTTGGGATACCTTCTCAACATCCAATTTCCTGTCGCCTGCATACCTGACGCTGGCCGTAGGTCTGGAATACAGGAAAGGTACAAACATTAGCCTGTTCCTGTCGCCTATAGCTGCCAGGATGACACTGGTAGATGCCTATTATACAAGGCGCGCACCCGAAGGTGCTTTTGGTGTAGAAAATGGTAAAACATCGCGCTTTGAGCTGGGTGCCTATTTTTCAGGCCGTTATGCTACCAACCCCGACAAAATGCTGTCGTACAAAACAAGGCTGGACTTGTATGCCAACTACCTGGCAAAAGATGTAAAAGATGCCAACGGGGTAGTAGTGAAAAAAGACAATCCGGGCAATGTGGATGTGTTATGGGACAACCTGCTACTAATGAAAGCCAACAAATACCTGACCG
>CAMLKS010000222.1 GCA_946480675.1 uncultured Bacteroidota bacterium | reverse complement strand
GACAAATCCCGCCAAACGCTTTTTGAATGGTATGCGCGTTTTTGCCTGTTTAATAAATGGTACCAGGAACCGGCTAACATATGCCTGCTCCTGTGGTGTCAGCGGTTGTTTGGCATATTTCAGTTTCAGGTACACATTCATATAGCCAGTGAACGAGGTACCCAGTTGCGGGTCCACCACGTTGCGGGCATATTGCATAGGTGTTTCATCGCCACGTACGATGCCCGACATGTGCAGGTAATAACCTGTAGTGCGGTATGCCCAATATGCCTTAGCATCGCCTTTGGCATTACCATATCGCAACCTGTAATACCAGTACACGAACACAGGCAGCAATAGTATAAATACCAGTATAGCGGCAATTACAATAGCTATTGTTATCAATACAGACTGAACGGATATGGGCTTATCCTGCTGTGCAGCTTGTTGTTTTTGTTCGGGTTTAGCTATGTCTTTACGTTTCAGGTACACCTCGTCTATAGGTGAAGGGGCCGGAAAACGCTTGATGAGTGTCAATGCTTTTTCCATCGGTATCGCTTCCATCTTTTTAAAAGCTTCTGCATACGATACGGCCGTAGCTTCATCCCCTTTCTGGATATTGCCTATCGGCACGTCTATACTATCGCGATGCACGGTAGCTATTTTTAAATCCATCTCAACCGTTATACCCGAATCAAGGTTGTATTCTTTATCATGAAATATGAAGTGCTTTACTTTCATATTCATGCGTTTCTTCAGCGTATCTACATTCTCTACTATGCCATCTACTGCCAGCCATGCACGTGGCGGTTGCATAGGTGGTGTGCCATCCGGTTTCGGGCTTTCCTGTGCTTCGCTATTACCTACGGTCGTATCAAAATCCAGCCATCCATAGCCGGGAAAGTACACCTGTACCCACGCATGCGCCTGATCGGCATAATACCAGTACCAGCCCTTGTTCTTATCACTGCGGTCCATAGTAAGGAAGCCTACGGTGATGCGCGAAGGGATGCCCAATGAGCGCAGCATAAACAGGGTAGCACCTGCATAATAAGCGCAGTAACCCTTATGATTCTCAAACAGGAAGTATTGCAGTTTCGATGCACTGGGTATATCGGGTATGCCGGGGTTGTCTGTATACTTATACAATGGATCGCCATTCTCGTCTTTCGACAGGAAGTAATCGCGAATAGCCAGCACTTTATCAACCGGTGTTTTAGCATTCTGCGTTACCTTATGTGCCAGGTCGCTGATAGCCTTGAACTTGGCATCCGATGGCATGTAAGTATAATAGCTCATCAGCCTGCTATCAGTACCCTCGTAACCAGTAACCTTGCGCAGCACCTCGAAACGTTGCTCCTGGAAGGCTTTTATCTGTGGGTCGGGGGAGTTATAAACAAAGTAAGCACTGTTCAGTTCCGATACATACCCCTTAGCACGGAAGGCTGTTTTAAATTCATCCCTGAAATCTTTCTCTACCGTGATAGGCTGTACGAAGAAGCCCACGTGTGGTGCCAGGTAGGTATTGGGCGATAGTTGCTTACTGTATACCTCTATTTCTACCGTACGCCTTAGCTTGGTGGCCAGGCTGTTTTTTATCACCGAAGAATCGACCTTGGTAAAGAACATGGCCAGCTTCGAGGGGTCGGGCTCAAACAAATCGTTAAAAGGAATATCCTTATCCCGCTCAAAGGTTTCTGTCAGTGTATCGAATTTGGTATAATAAAAAGCAGTAAGGTATAACGGGTTGGGTATATCGGTGCCGGGGAAGTAATTGTCGATATGCGCACAGAAAAGCAATTCGTTGCTACGTCCCAGGTTAGAGCGCAGGCGTGTATAATCCTTCAGGTCGAAGGTATTGTCTTTATTCTTTTGCAGCATACTATTGGCACCGGCACCATCTTTACCGCTACCGCCATAGTTGGCTACGGTTTCCTTTATCTCGCCACGCATCAGGTACACTACACCTGTAAGCAGGAAGCCCGCCAGCAAGGCAAATAACACCAGCCTGCGGGTAAGGAAGAACCAAAACTGCTGGCTTTTATCGCGGTAGCTATATGTCTGCTCTGTGGTGAAGATGATATAGACCGCATACAGGAGTGCTGGTAAGAATGCTTGTAATAGCACCAGCACACTGTCGGTTTTTTGTTTTGCTATCAGCAGTATGCATCCCAGTAGTAAAATAGCAGATATGAATACCGACCAGTACCGCAGCCGTATGAACCCCCAGCCAATCAGCCAGCCCAGCACCAGCAGGGTAGCGGTAACCTGGTATTGCACAGAAATGAAGAAGGCATCAAATTCGCCCACCGCATAGTTGTCTATTCCTTTATATATAATATACAGGCTGCCTACCAGTATCAAAAAAGTGGGCAGGAAACGGAAACGAAAAGCGTAAAAGATGGCTGCCCCCAACATGCCCGCACTTAGGTACAGGGTTTGCTGCCATGCCTGGTTGTTGGGTATAGCAAAATATTCATTGGCATTCGTCAGCAGGAAGTAACCAATGGCGGCAGTAGGTAATAGTAAGAATATAATCTTTGCCAGCAATTCATTTGCCGGCGTAGCTCTTTGAATACTCATATGTATGCAAGCCTAAATTTAGTTGAAATAATAGCAGGGTATTGTTAAAAGTATTCGCAGCTTTTCTTATTGTGTTTTCTGTAATATAGCGACTTATAGTGCAGAAAAATATATCTCGATTTAACATGCTATGCGAAGCTGATTATTAATAAAATGTTACCTTAGGCACGTTTTAAAAATATTTATAAAAATGATACAAGAAAAAGCAGGCACCGTAAAGCTTGGCGATACAGTGCTTGACGACAACACAAAAGCTATGTTGGAAAAACTGAAAATTGTAACCGTTATCGGTTCGGGCACAATGGGCAATGGTATTTGCCACGTATTTGCACAAAGCGGTTTTAACGTGCACATGATGGACATCAACCAGGCTGCAATGGACAAAGCACTGGGTGTCATCGGCAAAAATATGGACCGCCAGATAGCTAAAAATGCGCTGACAGAAGCAGACAAGCAGGCTGCACTGGGCCGCATCACTACTTATACCGATATGGCAGAGGCTGTGAAAGATGCAGACATCGTTATTGAAGCTGCTACTGAGAACATAGACCTGAAGGTTAAGATTTTCCAGCAACTGGACCAACTGGCTCCGGAGCATTGCATACTGGCTACTAATACATCTTCTATATCTATCACACGCATCGCATCGCACACTAAGCGCCCCGGTAAGGTTATCGGTATGCACTTTATGAACCCTGTGCCTGTGATGAAACTGGTTGAGATCATCAACGGTTATGCTACAGATGTGGAGGTTGCAAACACGATCCACATACTGGCTACCTACCTGGGTAAAGTGCCTTGTATCGTAAACGATTATCCCGGTTTTATTTCCAACCGTATCCTGATGCCGCTTATCAACGAGGCTATCCTGTCTCTGCAGGAAGGCGTAGCAGGTGTAGAAGAGATAGACACTATCATGAAGCTGGGTATGGCGCACCCTATGGGCCCGCTGCAACTGGCAGACTTTATAGGCTTGGATACCTGCTATTCTATCATGAATGTATTACACATGGGCTTCGGCAACCAGAAATATGCGCCTGCTACCTTGCTGGCAAACATGGTACAAGCCGGTTTCTTAGGTGCCAAGAGCGGTGAAGGTTTCTACAAATACACACCGGGCAGCAAAGAGCTGGTAGTGAGCGAACGCTTTAAAAACAAAGGCTGGAAGATATAATTCCTGCTAACTGATATAGATAAAGCCGTCCACTTGTGGCGGCTTTTTTATCTTTGCAGAATGGCAAAGCAATCCGCACCCCCGCTGGTACCCGCCCTGCTGGCTATGAAATGCCCCAATTGCCGCAAAGGCAGCATATTCGTTAACAAGCATGTATTACCATTGAAAGGCAGTCTTGATATGGTGGAGCATTGCAGTGAATGTGGGATGAAAATGGTACGCGAGACCAATAATGGATTTGGTATCAACTATGCACTTACAGTTATGATGTTCTTCTTCAACCTGGTGTGGTATATACCACTATTTGGTATGAGCTATGAAGATAACAGCATATACTACTTTGTAGCGTCCAGCTCATTGGTCACACTTTTATTGCAGCCATGGTTCCTTCGTTTGTCGCGGGTATTGTTTTTATACTTTACGGTGGGGTACAGGAGTAAAACGGCTACTGATAATAGCCACTAAATTTGCCATCATGCAGGAACTGGTAATAGCATCGAACAACAAGGGTAAGATACGCGAGATAACACAGATGATAGATAATATATCATTGTTGTCACTAAATGATATTGGGTTTACAGATGAGATACCCGAACCGTATCACACCTTTGAAGAAAATGCACTGGCCAAAGCCAATACGGTATATACCTTTTGCGGCAAGAATACCTTTGCCGATGATAGTGGCATATGCGCAAATGCGCTGAATGGGGCACCGGGTGTATTCAGCGCCAGGTATAGCGGTGATGATGCTACCGATGAAAGCAACCTGCAGAAGCTGGCCGATGTATTGAAAAACCACACAGACAAAAGCGGCTATTACAAAGCCGTGATATGCCTGATATGGAATGGGGAACCTTATTTTTTTGAAGGTATTTGTGAAGGGCAGCTATTAAGCGAGCCGAGAGGGGATGGGGGATTTGGTTACGACCCTATATTTATACCTTCTGGGTACGATAAAACATTTGCAGAACTGCCTGCAGATATAAAACATGCTATAAGCCATCGTGGTAAAGCCATACGCAAAATGGTGGCTTTTGTAAAAGAACAATTGGAGGAAGAAGCATGAAATTTTCGATAGGGGATAAGATCATACTGAAACGGACCGGTGAAGAAGGTGCTGTTATCTCTTATATCAATAAGGAGATGGTAGAGGTAGTGGTGAATGGTACACATTTTCCCGTGTACCTCGATGAGATAGACCAT
>CAMLKS010000221.1 GCA_946480675.1 uncultured Bacteroidota bacterium | reverse complement strand
TAAATATAATACTATATTAGAAATATGAAGGCTTTACTGGTTTCCATTATCCTATATTGTATATCTGTAATGGCGGTAAATGCGCAGGATGAGTTGTTATATGAAAAGGCGTCGCAATTGAAGCTGATATATGGAAAGTGGCAAATGGATCCTAATAAACAGAAATATGAGTCTGCATTTTTTGAGGAGTTCCCGGATGATTACAAGACGTTTGCTGCTATATATGGTTACGAAGATACTACGTGGGCAACCCCGGTATTCTATATCATTACAGCTATGATCATATAATCAAGTTTTTTGGTAAGATAACATCGGTAATTGATACAATATATTATGGCAAAATCATTGACATATCGTTAAATGCCCATTGGAAGGCCGACGCCGAATCCTTTTTTCAAGATGTTGTTAGGGAGCGTACTACCAAGGATATGGCATTGGTACATTATATATTGTCGCAATATCCTGAAGAGAAAATATTACAGTTCTGGAAGTTTTACTTTGATGGGCCGCATCCTGCTAAAACGATAGATAAAGATTTACATAGTTAATTTAAAAGAACAGATGCTAATATGTGCAGCCTGATTGAAAAAGCGCATGCTTTTGTTGTAGTAGGTTGGACGAACCACTAACTATTTATTAATAATCAGCATCAAATGGTTCAAGTTAAATTATTTATAATCAATAATCTAATTTGAACCATGCTTTGATTCTGGCGCTAACTGCAAAGCATCACATGCGCCCCGGCAGGGTCTTGTACCAGGCAGTATTCGCCTTGTTCACCCATTTTCCTTTTGCCGCCAATAATTTTACCACCTAATTCTATGCACTTAGCTATGCTTTTGTCGAGGTCTTCTACTGTGATGTACATCAACCATTGAGGTGGTAAATCGGCATTGCCGCCGCGTGCGTGACATACGCCGCCTGCAGGGTTGCCGTCGGGGGCGTTCATAACATAGTCGTTATAGCCTTTCATATCGAAGGCCTGGCGGCTCCAGCCCACTACCTGGCTATAGAAATTGCTAACCGTTTCGGCATCGTCAACGGTCAGGTCGTGCCAGGAAATGTAGCCTATTTTAGGTTTTTCCATAATGTTTTTTGTTTATGCTTGGTTGAGTGATGTTGTTTTATCCTTCTTCCTGCTGACGATGAATGAAGATACCAGGGTTACCAGCAGGCCTACCGGCAAGGGCTCCAGGAAAGTAATAGCTGCTTCCGTTATTACATTGTCATACAGATGTTTATACTGATTCATTTCAAGTGATTTTGCAGCTATCGCTGCTGCAGAAGCTCCCTTTTCTTTCATCTGCTGCAGTTCGTAATTCATATAATCCTGCAGGAAATTGGGCATCATGGTGCGCTGGATGATGACCCATGCTATAGCATAGCAGAGGCACCCGATAGCCGTGATTAGGATACCTACCTGGAATGCCTTGCCATAAGAAATGGTACCGTTGCCCTCGTTCTTCCGGTAAGACAACATGCCGAAATGGATAAGTAAAAAGGTTAATAACATGGAGGCGTAACCCACCAGCATGCTATGCCCCATATTAGCCGATTTTATCATGGCTGTCATGATAAAGAGGACGATGACAAAAGCGCCGCCTGCCAGGAAACCGTAAGTAAGTACTGTTTTTTTCATATACGTTGTTGTTTCGAATTTATGCAAATGAAGGGTAACGGTAGGGAAAACCTTTCATACCAAAGTATGAATTTTGCTGAAAATGGCTAAAAATGGGGGTTTTGTACAAAAGTAGGAGCCTAAGCTATGAGGTTGAGGTCTTGCGCCTTCTTAACGGCAGCCGTCCTGCGCTTTACATCCAGCTTCAGGAAAATATTAGAAGTGTGGGTCTTCACTGTGCTGACAGATACAAATAATTTATCAGCTATTTCCTGGTTGCTGTGGCCATGCGACATCAGTTCCAGTATCTCGAACTCACGCTTGCTGATGCCCAGCTTTTCGCGCAATTGTTCATCTACCTCGATAGGGAGGGAGGTCATAACGGGTTCGGGTGTGGAATAAACAAGCTTTTCTATAACCACTTCCTTTTTCCTTGTGAGCTTTTGATCCGCATATATGCCGGTTATAGTAAATATCAGCGCTAACACACCACTATATAATTCAATTGAATTATAGATAATTAATAACTTGTATTGTATTAACTGAAGTGATATAGCCGCCACCGCTACCAGTATACCATATATTGCAAACCGTTTTATCATTTATGCATGGCGAAGATACTGCATAAATGAAAAACCGGGTAAGAATACCCGGTTGTACGTATGGGAAATTAAAAATATGCACTATGCCCTTGAAGGTTGCAGCGAAACCTGTGTCTTTACGCGATGGTAAAAGATATAGGAAACTGCCAGTAGCGCCCCGAATATCAGCGGACTGGTAATGCCATCGCCAATGGCCAGATGCGACCATGCTGCGCCAATAATGTCAAAAGTGAAACCGGCATAAGCCCATTCCTTTAACGTATGTGATTTTGTTTGTAAGAGTGCTATTACACCCAACAATTTTGCTGTTGCCAGGATGTGCAGGAAATAGGGCGGGTAGCCCAGTAGCTTAAACCCTGCTACAATTTCAGGATTACCGGAGAGGTACATAACGGCACTCATGGTGAACCCTAAAGAAATCAATATTGTGGTTACCCAATAGATGATCTTATTTGCTTTCATAATATTTGAATTTTTATAAAAGCAAAACTCCGTACATTTGCTATATAATATATACCACTATACAATAGTATACCGGTATACAAAAGGATAGCAGATTATGGAACATGAATTAGGAGTAAAGCCCATGAGTGCAGAATGCCTGCAACACCTGAAGCCCGTGCGCGACTCATTAGACATACTGAACGGGAAATGGAAAATACCTATTATAGTAGCATTGCTACACCACAACTACCGTTTTAAAGAACTGCACAGGCTGATAGACGGGGTAACACCCAAAATGTTATCGAAAGAGCTGAAGGAACTGGAGCTGAATGAGCTGGTAAAACGAACGGTGTTTGACACCACACCTGTGACTGTAGAGTATAGCATTACACCTTATGGCAAATCGCTTGAAAAGGTAATATTTGAATTGGGCAAGTGGGGCAGTGAACACCGTGCACGCATTATGAAAGGCAAGGAAAGCATTAAGCATGCGCGCTGCCCTGAAAAGGAAATGGTGCTGCCCGGCTAACCGAGTATTTGCTTCCAGCTCTCTTCCAGGTGGGCCTTCATGTGGGTATCCGTAAAGTCGAACTTGATGGGTACGACAGATGCATAGCCATCGTGCAGTGCCTGCACGTCGGTACCATCCCCTTTGTCCAGATTAACGAACTTACCGGTCATCCAGTAATAGTTTCGGCCACGCGGGTCGGTACGGCGGTCGAACTCTTCTTCCCATTTGGCATATGCCTGGCGGCATATTTTCAGCCCTTTATAGTCGCTGCCCGTTACCTTGGGTATGTTCACATTCAGCAGGGTATTGGGTGGTACAGGTGCGGTGAGCAATTGCCTGGCAATGGTGTGTGCCACTTCCCGCGCTATGCTGAAATCAGCATCGTATGCAAAATCGAGCAGGGAGAAGCCCACGGAGGGGATACCCTCGATAGCGGCTTCCATAGCGGCACTCATGGTGCCGCTGTATATGATATTGATAGAATGATTGGCACCGTGGTTGATACCGCTGACACAGATATCGGGCTTGCGGTGCAGGATGATATCGCGTGCCAGTTTTACACAGTCAACCGGCGTGCCACTACACTCCCAGGAATCGATACCTTCAAAAATCTCCACCTTATTCAGGCGTAAAGGCTCGCCGATGGTGATGGCATGGCCCATGCCCGACTGCGGATTGTCCGGAGCTACCACTATAACCTGCCCCAGTGGCCTTACCGCTTCTACAAGGTTCCTGATGCCGGGGGCTGTGATTCCATCATCGTTCGTTACTAAAATTACCGGCCTGTTGTCTACCATGCTTCAAATTTACCAATCGCTGCGTACTAATTTCTGCCTGCCTATAAAGTAATATAAAACTATCCAGCAGAAAGAAGCCAGTACATAACCCCAATCGGGCAGGCTTTGCGGCATATTGGCCATCGTTTTCATCATATCCATCAAGGGGAAGGGCAGTAGCTCATCGCTTGATTGCAATGGCAGAAAATTGCCGATACTGTGCTTTATTTTCCAGTTGATAAGCCCCTTTAGCAGGGATTCCAGTATCATAGAATACAGAAAGAAAAGGCCGATGGTAATGCCGCTGCGCTTGAAGAATAGCGAAAGCAGTAAAGCGAAGCTATAATAGTTGAGCGCTATAATGAATACATAGAACAACTTACTGATCTTACCCGGAAAATAGTCCATAGAGCCATAGCCGGCACCGAAAATAACACCCAGTATAAAAACATACAGCGTAGTAAGTATAGCTAATGAGAGCACTACAAGCCATTTGGCATGATAGAACTGCATGCGGCTCCAGCCGTCAATAACATTCTGCCTGTTGGTGCGAAACTGGTATTCATTGGTAGTGACAATAACCACCAGCACCGAAAGAAAGGCAACGAATACCCCGGCCCAGAAGCCCAGGTTTTGCCATACATATGAAAAGGTATAAGCCTGGTTGAGAATATTGATATCGCCGGCGCCTATCTTGAGGAAGCCACCGCTGATGCCGTAGTTCCAGAAGGCGAGGAGCACTGTGAAGAAACCAATAAGAATCCAAAACGTGCGGTAGCGTTTCAGTTTCATCCATTCTATAGCGAGTAAAGATTGCATGTGTGTGATGTTTAGTTGTTGGTAAGTTCCATGAATTTGGTTTCGAGGCTTTTCTTTTTCAGCAGCAGGTGCGATAGGGTGATGCCATTAGTAGCTGCGTATTGGTTAATCTCTGCAGGTTGCAAGGTATCGCTGCAAGAAAGTGTAAGGATGCCGTTATTGCGTTTTACATCTTTAATGCCC
>CAMLKS010000220.1 GCA_946480675.1 uncultured Bacteroidota bacterium | reverse complement strand
GCAGCATCATGTTATCTTTATATCCTATGAGAAATCTGATCATATTTAGCCTTTGCACAGTAGCCGTATATGGCTGTTCTTGTGAACGCGGCACACGCAATGTAGTAGCCGATAAGGAAACAAGGCTTGGCATTGACGGCGTTCAGGTTTTGAGTGTGGCAGCCAGTGATGGCAGGCAAAGACATGAGCAATATACTTACACTGACACTGCAGGGATATTTGAAGCAAAGTTTAGCGCATCGGGGATAGCCAAATGCCCTATACTGAAATTGACCCTTACCAAAGCAGGGTACATCACAGAACGCATAGTAGACCCCAGGATAGGCGACACCATTTTTATGCAAAGAACCCCATAATGGGTTTCTCTAGTTTCTTTTACTTAACATAATAAAAATTATAGTGCAAAATAGCCAACGTTTCTAAAAGAACCTATATTATCAATCATCGATAATTAAGATGGCTGATTGCGTCTTACAAACTGGTCGAGATACTTTTTACATAGCTCCCAAACTTCAGACCTCACTATGTCTGCATTGGTTTGAGCAGTGGTAATGAATTGCCTGGCTTGTTCATCCAGTTGCTTACCCAGCGTGTCCAGATGTGAATGATACGCATCATCGGGTTGCATTGTGCCGGTGCTGCTGCACAGCTTATAGCTTGAAAAAAGCTCTGCTGAATGATCATCTACCAGTTTCTTAGCGATGGTACGAAACCTGTCGAGCTGGTTTTGATAGTTTTTCATAACGGCAAGTTTTAAGAAAGTTTGTAATGGTAAAATTCATACACATGAATGCCATTGCAGCCTGCCAAGTAATATATCCAGAAAGTTCCCCTATTAATTACGCCTCAATAATCCGTGTCCTCTTATAGTTCATTTGTGTATCTATGTAAATATAGCGAAATTGTGGCACTAATTAGAAATTTTTTTAGTATTATGTATAAGGCCTTCAGATTTGTATTTTTTTACTCCATACTACTATCTGTTCCGGCATTGGCCAATAGAAACCGTATCGATAGCCTTTTGAAGGTTATTGACAGCATGCCCCAGGATGAAACCAAAGCGGAGTCCTTATACCTGCTTTCTAAAGATTTTTTAAGGATATCCGCAGATTCCAGCATCAGATATGGACGCCAGGCCTTGGCCTTGGCACAAAAACTAGGCTTTAAAAGATGGGAAGCAGAATCATACAGTATACTCGGTGCGAACGAAAGAAACCAGGGCAATTACCAACAGGCACTCACCTACCATTTAAAGGAGTTACATATTAAAGAAAAAATGCATGACGAAATAGGTATGGCAATTTCCTATAATAATATAGGCATCGTATATAAAAAAATGAAACGCTGGAAAGAGGCATTAGAATATTACCGAAAATCCAACCAACTAAATATCAAGATCAATGATAAAAAATATATAACGTTGACATACAACAATATGGGAACGGTATATAATGAACTACAGCAATGGGATAGTGCCATGTATGCCTATAATCAGGCACTTAGTATGGCTGAAAAATTGCAAGATCCGTACACCTTATCTGTTGTCCTTACCAATCTTGGTGATATACATTTTAATCATAAAAGGTATAAAGATGCACTTGCCACTTTTCAACGCTGTCTGGTATATGATAAGCAGAATGAAGATAAGTATGGTATGCTCATGTCTTACATGCAGATAGCACGCGTATATGCAGAAATGCAACAATATAATATAGCCACCTTATATATCGATTCTTCTGATAAGATAGCAGTTTTGGAAGACTTCAACCGCGAACGCATAGATGTGCTGGCTGTAAAAGCATCTATAGAAGAGCAAAAAAACAATTACCCTAAAGCACTGGTTTATTATAGGTTATCAGACTCAATTAAAGATATACTGTTAACAGAAGAGACTGCAAAGCAGATATCAGAATTGCAAACCAAATATGAAACCAGCAAAAAAGAGCAACAGATTACTGTTCAGAAAGCGGAGATAGTTAAAAAGAACTATATCATTGGTGGCATCGGTAGCCTGCTGTTTTTAGGTGGCATGCTGGGCTTCTCATCGTACCGGCGCTATAAGCTAAAGCAACAATCGCGCCTGCAGGCTGCTGTTATGCACCAGCAGGAACTGGCCTCTAAGGCAGTGATAGAAGCTGAGGAACAAGAGCGTAAGCGCATTGCTGGTGATTTGCACGATGGCGTAGGCCAACTGATGAGTGCAGCCCGTATGAACTTGTCCCTGGTAAACAGTGAATTCGATTTTAACAACCAAGCGCAAAAAGAAGCCTTTGATAAAGCATTAGCCTTAGTAGACGAAAGCTGCAAAGAAGTAAGGGCGGTATCGCACAACATTATGCCTAATGCCCTACTAAAAGCAGGACTTGCCACCGCCATCCGCGATTTTATAAATAAGATAGATGCCCGTGTACTAAAAGTAAACTTATATGCCGAAGGTATTAATGACCGCTTGCCTGCAGATAAAGAGGCAGTGCTATACCGCGTGGTGCAGGAATGTATCAATAATGTGATCAAACATTCCGGCGCCAGCCTTTTAGATATATCTATTATTAAAGATGAAGAGGGCATTAGTGTAACTATTGAAGACAATGGCCGCGGCTTCGACGTATCCGACAAAGGTAAATTTGAGGGTATCGGTCTAAAGAATATACAAACCAGGGTGAATTACCTAAAAGGCACCGTAGAATGGGAATCGACCCTAAACAAGGGTACTTTGGTCATTATACATGTGCCGTAAACTTTAAAAGCTCCCCCTTACATAAACTGGTAAGGGGGGCTTTTAGAATAATGGTAATTGATTATTGCGTATGCGCCTGAAATCTTTCGTATTTATCTCCATTTGGGTCTGATTTAAGCCATATTTCTTGCAATAAAGATGAAACTGCGCGCGTATTAGCTCTGCTATTTTGCCATCGCCCACCATCCTATTCCCCCACCGACTATCATTTACCTGGCCTTCATGGCAGCTGCTTATCAGATTCCATACTTTATCTGCCCTATCGGGAAAACTCTTATATAACCAATCGTGAAATATACCACCAATGGCACCATTCAGCCTCACTACCGTATAACCTGCCCATTTGGCCCCAGCCTCCGAAGCTGCCTTCAGCACATCGTGCATATGCGTATCATTCAGGCCCGGCACTATCGGGGCATTCATAATACCTGTGGGCACCCCGTTTTTAGATAAAGTTTCCTGCACTTTGAGACGAGACTTGTAAGATGCCGTTCTCGGTTCCATTACCCGGCGCAGGTCTTCATCCATAGATGTAATAGATGAAAATACCCGCACCAGGTTGTGCTTCGCCAACTCCTGAAGCACATCCAGATCGCGTAAAACCAAGGCATTTTTAGTGATAATACCCACCGGATTGCGAAATTCAAGGCATATTTCCAGCAATTTCCGGGTAATGCGCATTTTACGCTCTATGGGTTGGTAGCAATCCGTATTCCCGGAAAGGGATATGACGGCAGGTTCCCAGTTTTTGTTTTCGAAAAACTTCTTCAACAGTTGCGGGGCATTCTTCTTCACCACTATCCTGCTTTCAAAGTCTACCCCCGCACTATAGCCCCAATATTCATGAGAATTGCGCGCATAGCAGTAAATGCACCCATGCTCACAACCCTGGTAAGGATTGGCACTATACATCATACCCACATCAGGGCTGGTTACTTTATTTACAAGCGTGCGACTATCATCATATATATATTCTGTTTTCCTTTCTTCCTGCTCCCATTCATCTATAGCTTCGGGATGTTCCTGCACATATTCCCCTTTCAGGAAACGGTTCTTGGGATTGAACTGGGCTCCCCTGCCCTTTTCAAACCGCTCATTTGCATGTTGTATTATCATGGCGCTCTCTTTTAAATGTTGTGATTTGTTGTGTTTTGTTGCAAAACTGCCAGTGCTTTTGCCTTCCGTTCTCTCAAGGCCAGTATATGCTTAGGCACCTGTTGAGGCCTGTCATCCTGTAGCAGGTAATGGTTTATTTCAGATGTGTGAGCCCCTTCTTCAGTTACTTGTAAAGAGAAGTCTTTCACGGAGCCAAAACCTATCGCATCCCTCATTTCGTATGCCCTTACCGTTTCGGATGCTTTACGTACTATATCTCTTCCATATTTGTCTTTTATAGTATACATAATGATGCGTGCTGTATCTTGTTTCATTTTGTTGTCGAAAAGCCCATAGGTTACATACTTACTTTTGATAAAAGACGAAATAACAACTCCTAAACGATCCACTCTGTTATTCAGTAGGTTATACCCCCTTGATTGTTCAAAAGCTTTCATCTGCTGCTCTATATACCGGCGCATTTCAACGGCATCCTGAAGGGGTTGGTTGAACTTTATACTGGTATCCCAACCGGGGAGGTCTTTATACCCTATGTAGAAATGGATAGCCCGGCAAAACACTTTTTGCTTTACCATGCGCTGTTCCAAGCGGGTGCAAAGAGAAATGAGCAAGGACTCCATTGCCTGCTTATCCTGCCGCTGATCGCGTGAGACCATGCGGGTAGCACTCATGGCTTTATAGCCACTTTCATACATATCTACTTCCTGAAAATTGAGGCGGCGGTGCCAGTAATTGCCTACTACACCCCCAAATGCTTTTCGCAGTAAAGCCTCAGAGCTATGCCGCATTTGCAAAGGTGTACGGATGCCTATACGCTCCAACCGACTGGCATTAGCGCGGGCTATACCCGGCAGGTCGGTAAGTTTTAATGTGCCGAGGTAGAAATCCAGGTTTTCAGGCGTTATTTCAAGTATGCCGTCCCTTTTCGCCGCTTCAATTTCTGTAGCCAGCTTAGCAAGAAAAGAATTGGGTGCTATACCAATACTGCATTTTACATAGTCGCCGCACATGCCGGCGAGGTCATCCTTTATATCCTGAGCTAATTTTTTAAAATCCTTATATACCAGCTTATAGCTGGTGAAGTTCATGACGGCCTCATCTATGCTTTTTGCCTTAAC
>CAMLKS010000219.1 GCA_946480675.1 uncultured Bacteroidota bacterium | reverse complement strand
GCTAAACTGTAAAAACATGAAAACGCTGCACGACATCTGCCTCTTTGCTGACTGGTATTCTTCTGTATTTATTATCACTCAGTTTTAAAACACCAAAAATTTCATCAACATGAAACATGTATCATTTGTAAAAGCAACCTTTCTTGTATTAGCACTACTGGCGGGCACAGCTGCTACTGCACGCACGGCCGCCGGCCTGATGAGCGGATGGTGCGGTGCCCACACCCGCTGCAATTGCCTGTATAACTATGGCGACTGCGGATGGTGTGTTACAGACGCTTCTTATAGCGGTGCCAGCAATGAAATGCCGGTAACCATCACCATCACTGCCGATAATACCCTGCTGGTAACATATGAAAGAGCACTGACCAGCGCTGATGATGCCACACTGGATATTGAAGATGTGGTAACCCTGCCACGAAGCATATGCACAGAATTGGGGGTATCTTCTGTAGAGATACAGCCGGGCTCTTACACCCCTGTATTCACTGCCGATAATCCTAATGGTGTTATCGTTCTCACTGCAGTTATCAATTAAAAAAACAGTTACAAGGCCGGCCTCCATGGCTGGCCTTGCTTTTCATATATCTCATAAAACCTTTTTCAACATGCTACAAAGATCTATTCTGTGCTTGCTATCTGTGCTGCTATCTACCCACCTTTTATTCGCACAATCGGTAAACCCACCTGTAAAATACCTCACCGCTCAGCAGGTGATAGATATGGCGCAAACACAGGATAAACCGTACCTGTGGGTGGCAGTATATATACCCAAATGCGCACAGGCACACCAGATATTCAGCGATAGGGTGCTGTTTTACAATAAACATAAAGACAAGCTGAACATGGTGATGATAAGCGTGCTGAACAGTGCCGATAATCAAAACATCTTCAAAAACTATTCAGAAACCTTTCAATATACCTCGCCCTTTTATGTGATAGACAGCAGCTACCAGCAACAGGGCATTATGCAAACACATATTCAATTCATAAAAGACCTGCGTCAAAAACTGGGCTCGGGCGATGGCTTTGTTGAGAACATCATTATAGACAATAAGGGTAAAATAGTGTATGCAGAAGAAGGCAACCTGAACCCTAAAGTGGCAGATAAAGTATTAAAATAGCGCTACTCCTTACTACCATGCTTGGCATCGTATAGCACATTCTCCAGCGTCCACGGTAGTTGCGCCTGTAATGCTTCTTGCCGCACGGGGCAATCGGGTACGGCGCACAGGTGGCATTGGTAGGGCATGCAGGCATCTATGTGTATGAACATTTCCACCTTATTGGCATAATGCTCTTTGATGAGTTCTTCCAGCGCATGTATCTCGCGCTCGGCATCGCGCACCTGGTAATACCATGGCAGGGTCATATGTGCATCTATATGCAGCACATCGCCATACTGTATCACGCGCAGGTTATGCAGGTCTATCCACTGTGGTTTGCGGTATTGTTGCAGGGTATGGATAACATCGGTCAATATCTTTTCATCGGCCTCATCCATAATACCCGCCAGCGAGCGGCGCACCAGCTTATACCCCGTTACCAGTATCACTATGCTGAATATCAAAGCCACCACGCTATCCAGCCACTGCCAGCCGGTAATTAGTAGCAATATCAACCCTACTATAATAGCAAACGTAGAATATGCATCCGATTTCAAATGTTTTCCCGCAGACTCTACTATCAGCGAGCGGTGTTTCTTACCCTCGCGCTCAGCATAAATACCTGCAAGAAAATTGATAACACCCGCCACCCCGGTTATGTAGATACCTAAGTCCAGCTTATGCAACGGTTTGGGTTCTATCAACTGGTCTACCGCCTCGTATATTATCATCAGCCCCGCTATAAATATCAGCGAGCCTTCTACTGCCGATGATACGAACTCTGCCTTACCATGCCCGTATGGGTGGTTGGCATCTCGTGGTTTTGCTGCAAGGATGATGCTATATAAACCTATAAAACCTGCTATTACATTTACCGTGCTTTCCAGTGCATCGGTCAGCACCGTTACCGAATGGGTAAGATACCATGCCCACAGCTTGCCTATGAAGAGTAATACGGAAAGAAAAGCTATGTATCGCTGAAGGCGTACCGGCATGCAAGGCTAAAAGTTAGGCTGCAAAAATACATCATTTCCTAAATGCTTTATTCATTACACCACCGCTCCAGCCTGCCATTCCCCCTACTATAGCACCTAATATTATTGTTATTAACAGGAAGAGAAAACCATTAGGCAAACCTAAAACTTTTGCCATTCTCCCCGATAAGATATGTTCGTTGGGTATATCCCTATACAAGGCTACTACCAGCCAGGTAAGCCCCACCCCGCCAAAGCCCGCTACAAAGGCTTTGCCCGGTGTTATCTTCGCATTCACCGTTACCACAAAGGCCACGGCTGCCGCCATATACCACGGCATCAGCCATGTAATGATACCTGCACAAATGGCTATGATGATGATGTATTTAAGTAGCTGCATGGGTAAATGTTATGGTTGAATGGTCCATGTATATTTTATATCCTTATCGTTGGGCTTTGCCGTAGCGGGTATGAAATTCAGTCGGTAATATTCGCCCTTCACCCATTTATCCAGGAAGGTAGCATAGTACTTACTACCGGGGTTGCCCGATTGTCCCCCGGGGTACACCCCATAGGCTTCTATATCTTTGGTCATCTGCACCACCATCCGCCACGATGGGCCGTGGTCCCCTTTTACTGCATTTACGGTATTACCCCATCCACCCACGGGCAGGTCGCTATAACTAAAGGCAGGCAGTTTGGTTAAGTGTTTTACGGTTGTATTCTTGGCATGATACCATTCCACCCTGTTGGCTTGTTTCAGTTTCTCAAGGCTATCGGTAGCTTGCTTAAAACTGGCATATAGTATATCGTCATCCAGTATATACGGCACATCATCCCTGCCGGTCACCAGTTCCATCAGCCTTTCAGGCGACATCTTCAGGTCATCGGGCCTGCCCACAGTAGCCAGTTTCCCATAGGCATAGTACCACCAAACCATAAACACGGTAGCAGCCTTGCTGTCTTTCGTCAGCCTGTAGTCCCAGCCACCCAGTTGCTGCAGCCATTCACGTTCCTTATTGCTCAGGGTTTGCATAGGCATATGTTGCAGGAATACGGGCAATACATTTGCCGCCAGTACCGAAAATACATCCTGCTGCAAGGCAAACATATCCTGCACGGTAGCCGCCGTAGTACGCCTCAATACCTGGTTGATGCGCCATGAGCGGAACTCGTAGAAATAACCATTATACCAGTATGGGTAGGTAGTATCGGTTACCGTTTGGTTGGCAGATGCTAAATAACCTTGTGCCGGGTTGAGCGCATGGGGGTTTTCACCCACCGGTATGTTCTGCCCCCATAGCGTGCTGCTATCGCTGCCATCCATGATGTACCTGCCCTGCCCTTTCCATTTGTTTATAAACTGGCCTTGCCCCCACAGGGCTATATTACCCTGCACATCGGCATACAGCATATTCTGCGCCGGGCACAGGAACTGTTGTATAGCCGCTACGTATTGCTCATAATTACTACTCCTGTTCAGCAGGTATATAGATAGTATCTCGTTGCTGGGGCGGTGTGCCATCCATGTCAGTGCCAGTGGTATTTTTAATTTGCCTGGTGCTGTAAACTGCGCATCATATATCATGGGTCCGTGTATGGTGTAGCGCACCGTATCGTTATAGTCAGGCTTGCCTTTTATACTTATCTTCTCTATCCTGTTAGTATATGGCAATTCTTTTCCTGCAAACCAGTAAGTATTAGGTGAAGCTTCCTTGATAGCGTAAAAATCCTTTACATCGCGGTAGTTGTTGGTGAACCCCCACGATATATTATCATTAAACCCGATGATGATACCCGGAGACCCCGGCAGCGATACCCCATATACATTCACCCCCGGTGCATGCAGTTGCATCTCGTACCACAGCGATGGCAGGTTCAATCCCAAATGCGGGTCGTTGCACAGTATAGGTGCGCCGCTCTTGGTACGTTGCCCGCTCAATGCCCAATTATTACTACCCTTACCTTCGTTCTCATCCACCGCAAAGTCTTCACCCGTCAGCTGCACACACATGATGCTATCGACAGGTGCTACAGGTGCTTTCAGGCTGGCGGTTTGTGGTAGGGTGTCTGATGGTATTACAGGTACCGTGCCTTTATTCCGTTCTGCAAATACCCTGTCAAACAATATATTGGGCGAGAACATGGGGTTGCTCTGCTTCAGCCTGTTTCTTAATATGGTCAGTTGTATATCTTCTGTATAGCCCGTCAGGTCATCGGCCATATACTTTAGCAGCAGGGCGCATTTCAGGTTCGTCCATGGTTCGGGCTTAAAGCCCATCATCTTATATTCCAGCGGTAGTCCCCTATAGTTCAGGCTGCCTATATACTGATTGATGCCCTCTGTATACGCATCCAGCATACCCTTGCTACGCGGGTCGGCTTCCATAGCCTTCAGCGAGTTTTCTGCACCATATACCATACCCTTGCGGCGTTGCAGCCTGTCAAATTCCACCGCCTTCTCACCCAGCACCTCACTTACCCTGCCACCCGCAGCACGTGTCTGCAGGTCCATCTGCCACAGCCGGAAGTATGCATGTACATAGCCTTGTGCCATATACAGGTCGTGGTCGTTAGCGGCTTCTATATGAGGCACCATACGCTCATCAAACCATATCTTCACGGGTTGTTGTGTCCCCTGTAGCTGTATCGCTTGGTTGAAGTCTTTGCCGGTAGGTTCTGCATTGGCCCAGCAGCCATTCATAGGGTCTAGCAGCCTACCCAATGCGGGTATGCTACCCATGGGCTTATCCAGTATATATACTACGGCAGCCGTAAGTATCAGTGGTAATATGGCCAGCAGCCTGCGCATGCTTTATTGTTTTAATTAAAGCTAATCAAATTCTCTTTTTTTTTTTCGTCGTTTTTTTTTTAACCTTTTTTCACATAATGG
>CAMLKS010000218.1 GCA_946480675.1 uncultured Bacteroidota bacterium | reverse complement strand
AAAAAGAATATTGCCCAACAGATACAACTCATTAATTCAAAAGAAGCCACATGGGCCTCTCCGCAAACCACGGCACACCTGCTGGAGCAAACAGGTGGTGTATTTATGCAGCGCAGCCAGTCTGGCGGCGGTAGCGCCGTGATACGTGGCTTTGAAGCCAGCAGGGTATTGATGGTGGTAGATGGTGTGCGGATGAATAATGCTATTTATCGCGCAGGCCACCTGCAAAATATCATCACGGTAGATAACAATATTCTTGACCGGGTAGAAATACTGAACGGGCCCGCATCTACCCTATATGGCAGCGATGCATTGGGTGGTGTCATTGTTTTCAACACAAAAGAAGCACAGCTTAAAAACTTTGGCGTGAATGTGATGACACGCTACAGCTCTGCCAATAACGAAGGCACCGGGCATGTCGATTTCAACATTGGCCTGAAGAAAGTAGCCTTCCTTACTTCTATTACCTACAGCAAGTTTGGCGATCTGAGGCAAGGCGCCCATGCCAATCCTTTTTACAGCGGCTTTGGCTTGCGCAATGAATATGTGGCACGCATCAATGGCGTAGATAGCATTATACGCAATGCCGACCCGCATGTGCAGAAAAACAGCGGCTACAGCCAGGTAGACCTGATGGAAAAGATACGCTTCCAGCAAAACGACCATATATCGCATACACTAAACCTGCAGTATAGCAACAGTACCAACATACCACGCTACGACAGGCTTACAGATGTAAGAAATGGTAGACTGCGCTATGCAGAGTGGTATTATGGCCCGCAGCTACGTGCTATGGGTAGCTACCAGCTAAATGCTGTGAACCTGCATGGTTTTGTAGATGAAATAAAAGCCGGTGTCAATTATCAATCCATAGAAGAAAGCCGCTACCAGCGCAGCCGTGGCGATAATATGCTGCAAGGCCGTGTAGAGAAGCTGGATGTGGTAGGCTATAATGTCGACTTCAGGAAGTTTATGGGCAAGCACGAACTGACATTTGGTACTGACGGACAGTATAACAATGTCCGTTCTACAGCCAAAGCTACCAATATACTTACCAATGAAGCAAAACCACTGGATACCCGATATCCGGATGGTGGCAGCAATATGTATTATGGTGCCGTATATGCACAGCATATTTTCAAAATAGTAAAAGACAAGCTGGTACTCAATGATGGATTGAGGTTGAACTATGTAAGCCTGAATTCTAAATTTGATGATACTGCCTTCTACCCTTTCCCTTACAAGAAAGCCTCCCAGAGCCAAACAGCCCTGAGCGGCAACCTGGGACTGATATTTATGCCTGCTAACCGCTGGAGGTTTGCCCTGAATGGCTCCACGGGGTTCCGTTCACCAAATATAGATGACATGTCTAAGGTATTTGAATCGGCGGCAGGTACGCTGCTGGTACCTAACCCCAACCTGAAACCGGAGTATACCTATAATGCCGACCTGGGCATTACCTACATGGTAGATGATGTGCTGAAACTGGAAGGTACGGGGTATTATACATGGTTTAGAAATGCCATCGTAACCGATAAATTTACCCTGAACGGTCAGGACAGTGTGTACTACAATGGTGCCTACAGTGCCGTAATGGCCAGCCAGAATAAAGCTAAAGCTTACCTGTATGGTTTTAATGCCGCCATTACTGCCAACCTCCATCCGAATGTGACATTGTACAGCACCGTTAGCTTTACCTATGGCAGATATGTGAATCCTAACGGCAAAGAAGTGCCGCTGGACCATATTCCACCTGTATTTGGTAAAACCAGTGTAATGTATCACCAGAAAAGGTTTACGGGTGAGGTATATGCCATTTATAATGGCTGGAAGCGCCTGCAAGACTATAGCCCATCGGGCGAAGACAACCTGGTATATGCTACAGCACAAGGCATGCCTGCATGGATGACGCTGAATGTACGCACGGGCTACAAGTTTACACCCAACCTGGGTATACAGGTAGCTGTAGAAAACCTGCTGGACCAGAATTATCGCGTATTTGCATCGGGCATCAGTGCGCCGGGCCGCAACCTGGTCATTACCCTCAGGGGCAACCTGTAAAGACTACGTTAAATAAATATTAGAGCCGGGATATATATGCCCGGCTCTCTTTTTATACAGCCAACAATGTATCTTTGACCGTTTACAAAAATTGACAAGTGAAATATCGTAGTGCCGTATTAATAGTATTGCTGATAATACTTATAGACCAATGGAGTAAGTTTTATATTAAAACGCATTTCTATTATGGCGAAGAAGTAAATGTTATCGGTACCTGGTTCAAACTGCATTTTATAGAAAATGAAGGCATGGCCTTTGGCATGAAACTGGGCAATGCAGAAATGGGCAAACTGGTACTTACACTTTTCAGGCTGGTAGCTGTTGTTTTTGGCTTCTATCTTTTAAAGAACATCATTAATAAAGGTTATAAACGCGGCACTGTTGTATGTGGTGCACTTATATTGGCCGGTGCCCTGGGCAATTTGATAGACAGTATTTTTTACGGGCTGATATTTACGGAAAGTACTTTCCATATAGCGAAACTGGTACCATTCGGTCAAGGATATGGCAAACTTTTCCATGGCCGCGTGGTAGATATGCTTTACTTTCCGCTGGTAAGCTTTCAGATGCCATCGTGGGTGCCTATATGGGGTGGCAAAGACTTCGAGTTTTTCGAGCCCGTTTTCAATATTGCAGATGCTGCCATTTCCGTAGGTGTTTTGGTATTGGTTTTCTTTCAAAAGAAGCTGATACATAAACCTGCAATAGAAGCGAAAACAGCAGCGGAATAAACTTAAGCATTATGAGCGAAGAAGCATTGATACCGGTAACAGTATGGCTGGCAGGCCGCAGTTACCGCATCCGTATAAAGCCCGAAGAAGAAGAGGCTGTGCGCAAAGCCATAAAACTGGCAGACGAAAAGATAATGGAAATGCGCACACACTATGCAGGTAAAGACGATCAGGATTTTATTGCCATGTGCCTTTTAAGCTATGCGGCAGATATTGCTATTGAAAATTCGTATAATCCTGTTTTATCGAAAGAGCTGAAAGATATGACTGCGCGCATAGATAGTGCACTGAATGAAGAAGTGGCTGAATAGAAAGTTTACTAACTGCAATTCATTATAAAAGGGAGCCGTTTAGCTCCCTTTTTGCTTTCCCAACGCCATTTTGTACAAAATAATAATGCCGCCATAATGGCGGCATTATTAATCCTCAATCGGTATGCTTATCGCTGTATGTTCAGCGGTTTGCTAATGATACCTTCTGTAGTAGTAGCACGTACTATGTAGCGGCCACTGGCAAAGGTGCTTACAGGAAGCTCTACTTTGTTAGCTTTTTCGCTCAATGTAGTACGATATACTACCTGGCCAAGACTATTCAGGATAGTTACCTCTTCGATCTTAGCACCTGTTACACTCAGCAATGTTTGCTCATTAGCAGGGTTTGGATACAGGCTGGCTTCCAGTGCATCGTTTTCCGTAGTCGGAACATTGGTTGCCCATTCTACCATTTCTATTGTATCTGAACCGCAATCATTGAATATCACAAGTTTCACAAACAGGTTGCCATCGTATGTTTTCGTTACTGTATTTGCAGTATGGGTAGTACCATCGCTAAACAACCACAGCACCCTTGTTACATCTTTAGGACCTGCTACACCAAATGTATATGTATTGTTGATCCTTGTTTTGCTGATACCTGTAGCTGTTGGCAGCGGGTTAACAGTTACATTGATAGCATCTGTACCCACGCAGTTCGGGCCTGCATCTACCTGAACACTATAAGTACCGCTCTTTCTGATCTCAATTGTTTGAGTCGTATCACCTGTGCTCCATGTATACTTAGCACCTGGGTAACCGGCATCCAGTATCACAGATTTGTTTTTGGTTTCACAAGTTGAGAAGTCATTACCTAGGTCTACAGCTATCGGGCCTGCATTTACTATTGTAGAAGCAGTATCCGAACAACCTACGTTTGATACAATCAATGAATAGTTGCCGGCAGCATCTACCGTATGAGTGCTGTTAGTAGCGCCCGGTATATCTACACCATTCAGTTGCCATTGATATGAAATGATACCTGCTGTACTTGCAGCTTTCAGTTCCAGGCCATTACCTGTACAATAAATAAGCGTACTGTTTGCAGCAATGTTGGCCATAGGCGCAGCAGTCACTGTTACCGTAACAGGCAGTGACACTGTAGATTGTGTACCTGTAACTTTTACAGTATAATCACCACCTGCCGTAGCAAGATAAGTATCAGAAGTAGCACCAGAAATAACGCTACCATTCCTGTACCACTCATATTGATATGTAGTAGAACCTCCGGAAACAGGAGTAGCTGTAAGGACAGCTGTATCGCCTGAACATATTACATGCTTGCCTGCAAGCTTAATAACTGCGCTGAAGTTGATGCCATCTTCAATACCTGTGAAAGTGCCAAAGCTGGTAACACCTGCTGCTGTGATTTCATTAGTCGCATCATTTGTGATACTGTTCGCTTCATTGTAAGAAATCCATGGAGCAGCACCGTATTTATGTGCCAGCTTCATATCCGGCTCACTTGGCATGTTGCCCATCCAGATATCCATATAATTCAGCGTCAGGTCAAAATCATAGGTAGTACCTACGCTTGATGGTATCATATCCGTATAGAAGTATTGGTGTGTACCACCACTGATGGTGGTAAAGTTAGCCGGCGGGATGCGGCCGCTGTATTGACGAACAGTTAGCGGCGTAGTCAGTGCCATTGCGGTATTCCACCTTACAGTGGCTACCTTCTGGTCGCCAAATGTAAATACTTGCGGAACACCCGGAGCAGCTAATGCTGGTGTAGCCACAGCTGCAGGAGGTGCCACTGTAGGCTCAAATTCGTAAGCACCTATATCCGGCACACCGTCTGCCAGTGTTACAGGGCGGTTGTTGCCATCCATATCTAATGAATTGACAGCCAGTTGCTCACCACGGCCATTCA
>CAMLKS010000217.1 GCA_946480675.1 uncultured Bacteroidota bacterium | reverse complement strand
TACTTCTATTGCATTTGGAGCGAAGAGGTGTCCGGCATAATCTGTTGATGACAGGCTTACGCATAAGAAATCTGTACTACTCCCCTGTCCTAATGTTTCTCCCTTTATACATGCTTTAGCAGCTTTCAGCGTAATAGTATTTCCTCCGGGCGTATAACGCAGCCCACCATAGCCTTTCCTTGTATCAATGGCTTTATGTGGAAATACAGGTTCATTTTCACCTTTCAAAACACCTTCGTAAGGATTGTTATCAGACAGGCTTTGGGCATAAGTTGCTATCGGGTACAAGGTGTGCCACTCTATCGCTGAAAGAGTATCAGCATAGCGCTTATTATTGAAAGCAACCAGCCATCCCGGTAACGTATGTCCGTAGTAAGTACTGCTAATGAAATTGCCTGTACTATCATCAAACCAATAAGCACTATTTGCCAGGTGGCCGGCAGGTAATATACCACCACGGTCTTTCAGGGCTATACCAAATACTTTTGAACGCATATTGGTTGCTAACCGTAATTCGTCTGTAATAGTAGTCGTTAACATGTTCCGGGGGCTCATTTTACCTGCCCGTACGCTGCCACCTACAGATTGTACCATATTATCATCCGTACAATACATAGCTTCGCCGGTAGCATTTTCTATCCAGTCGTTACCAGCTATACCGTGTATAGCCGGCACGCTACCCGTATAAACGCATGTATGCCCGGGGGCTGTAAAAGTGGGTGTGTAATTAATGTAAGTAGCCTCGCAATTAAAACCACTATTCATCAGGCGTTTAAAACCACCTTCTCCATATCGGTCATAATACCTGTATAGATAATCCCACCGCATTTGGTCCACCACTATACCTACTACCAATGCAGGACGTTTTAGACCGGATTGTTGCGCTTTTGTAGCAGAAAATATCAATAATGATAGAACAATACAATATATGTACCTCATGAGCTAAAATAAAGTATACGGCAAAATTGGGTAATATCCACTAATACTTAGGCGATAATTCTTTATTTTTGCATGATTAATTAGTTATTGACAAAAAACAACTAACTGTATACTATGGATTTATTTGCCAAATTTGAGAATAAACTGGGTCCGATAGGTGATTACGCAGAAAAAGCACCAGGTTATTTTGCATTCCCAAAACTTGAAGGTGAAATAGGCAACCGTATGATGTTCCAGGGTAAAGAACGTATCGTTTGGAGCCTGAACAACTACCTGGGTCTTGCCAATCACCCTGAAGTACGCAAGGCAGATAAAGAAGCAGCTGAAAAATTTGGATTGGCTTATCCAATGGGTGCCCGTATGATGAGCGGCAACTCAAACAATCACGAAAAACTGGAAAAAGACCTGGCCGAATTTGTAGGTAAAGAAGAGGCTATGCTATTCAATTACGGTTACCAGGGTATGGTTTCCGCTATCGATAGTCTGTGCAGCCGTCGCGATGTGATTGTTTACGATGCGGAATCGCACGCATGTATCATAGATGGACTGCGTATGCATCCCGGCCATCGCTATGTTTTCAAACACAATAATGTAGAAGATTGCGAAAAGCAATTGCAACGCGCCACCGAAATGGCAGCACAAACCGGTGGTGGTATCCTTGTAATAACTGAAGGCGTATTTGGCATGAGTGGTAACCAGGGCCGTTGTAAAGAAATAGCTGCTTTGAAGAGTAAATACGAATTCCGCTTATTTGTAGATGATGCGCATGGCTTTGGTACTATGGGAAAAACAGGTGCCGGCATTGGAGAAGAGCAAGACTGCATGAATGAAATAGATATCTACTTCTCTACTTTTGCCAAGTCTATGGCCAGCATCGGCGGTTTCATAGCAGCTGATAAGAAAGTGCTTACTTTCCTGAGATACAACATGCGCTCACAGGTATTTGCCAAGTCGTTGCCAATGGCAATAGTAGTGGGTAACCAAAAACGCCTGGACTTGCTGCGCAGTCAGCCGGAGTTGAAAGAAAAACTATGGCACAATGTAAACCGCCTGCAAAACGGTTTGCGCGAGCGTGGTTTTGATATAGGTACTACCAACACACCGGTAACGCCTGTGCATATGAAAGGTGGCCTGTTTGATGCTACACAATTGATATTTGACATGCGTGAGAACTATAACATCTTCTGCTCTGTAGTAGTATATCCTGTTATACCTAAAGGACAAATCATCCTGCGACTGATACCTACAGCTGCACATACAGATGAAGATATAGACCTGACACTGCAAGCCTTCAGCGAACTGCGTGATAAAGTAGAACAAAAACTATATCCGCAGGAAATGCCTAACATAGGCGCTAAAGCTGCTGCTACCGTTTAATACTATTTCAACAGATAAAGATTTGAAAGCCACCTATTATTACAGGTGGCTTTTGTATTTTAGCACGCATAATTCATACTAGTCTAATGAAAGTTTTCATAGCAGGTGCATCGGGTCTTGTAGGTAGCAATTGCCTCAAACACTTTACGGAACAAGGATGGGATGTAAGGGGTTCTTATTTTTCTTATGAAGTGCCCGGTACAGTATTCTATAATACACTGGATATTCGGGATGCCAACAACTTTGATGTCGTGAGCTGGAAGCCTGATGTAATAGTGCATTGTGGAGCCATGACCCATGTGGATAAATGTGAAACGGAACCAGATGAAAGCTATAAACAAACCGTACAAAGCACTATCAACCTGTTGGCAGTAGCTAAGCAATGCGGTGCTAAGTTTGTATATATATCTACCGACTATGTATTTGATGGTGTAGATGGTCCATACAAAGAAACTGCACCTGTTAATCCGCTAAGTGTATATGCAAGACACAAATTAGAAGCGGAACAATTATCATTAAGTGAACTGGAACATACTTTGGTATTGCGCGTAACAAATGTGTATGGTGACGAAGCACGAGGTAAAAACTTTATAGCCCGCATTATAGATCAATGCAAGAATAACCAGAAGCTTACATTGAAACTGCCTTATGACCAATATGCAACACCTGCCAATGCATGGGATATAGCACGTGCTATGTACTTATTATTGCGTGATAAAAAAGAAGGGATTTATCACATAGGCAGTACCGATTACCTAAACCGTGTGGAGCTGGCGCTTCGTGTACTAAAATATTTTCCCAATGCAGAGTATGATTTGTTGCCTATGAGCACAAGCGAATTGAATCAACCTGCCGCCCGTCCTTTGCTGGGAGGTTTTATTACATTGAAGTTCAGCAGTGAATATCCTACTTTCTTATACAGTAATGTTGATGATTATATGAAGCAAAAAGTATAATAGCTTCATTCTTAGTATCCGTTCCACATTATTTACAGCTAATAAAAAATCCCGACTTATCGTAATAAGTCGGGATAGGACTGTACTTACTAACCCATCGTAAGCAGAACAAATATCTGAAAAAGGTTCCGGAATTGAAAATTATTTTTCAGCAAACGTCACCAATAGCCTCTCCTTTTAATCCACAAGCAACTTTGGTTGTCTTTTTGCCACTAAAACCGGTAACAAATTCACCAAAAAAGACATTATGTCATTTAAAACTTAAAAAAAGTGACATTTTTTCATTGAAATTTCATTGGTATTGAGTTTGCATAAGTATTCTCGTAACATTTTACTAAAAACAAAAAACGAATAGACTTATGTATAACTACAGAAAAGCTTACGGAATGGTACCCAAAATGGTTGATGACATGAACCGTTTCTTTTATGATGATAACTGGAGTAATATCAGCGCGCCGGTAAACATTAAGGAAACAGACAACACGTATGAGATACATGTAGTAGCTCCGGGACTGAATAAAGAAGATTTTAAGATTACGGTAGACGAGAATAAACTCAAGATCTCTTACGAACACAAAGAAGAAAATAAAGAACAACAAGATAAATGGTTGCGCAATGAATACCGCCACCGCTCTTTCAAGCGCAGCTTTACGCTTAGCGATAAGGTAAATGCTGAAGGCATTCATGCAAAATATACAGATGGTATACTGAAGGTTGTACTGCCTAAAAAAGAGCAAACAGCGCCTGCAACCAAAGAAATTAGCGTAGCATAAGGCTGATAGATTGACAGATAGACGAGTGAATGAAAGCGGTGTTTTTACACCGCTTTCTTTTTAAATGCAAATGCCGCCAATGATGGCGGCATCCGTATAGTTATATGTGGTCAATACTACTTCTTAGTAAAATCGCCCGCATAGATAAGAATGATCTTATCGGGCGTTAAATATTTCTTAATCACAGTATTTATCTCACTTACTTTTAGTGCTTTAGCCTTTGTTTCCATTTCTGTGTAGAAATTCAGGTCTTTGCTATTGTACATATAAGTATTCAGCATGTTTACCAGGGCGTTATTATTATCCAGGTATATTTTGCGTTGTTGCAACCAGCTATCCAATGAGCTTTTCCATTCCTGCTCAGTGAAGCCATTAGACAGTGCTTTCTTTATCTCTTCATTGAGCGCAGTATTCAGTTTGTCTTTATACAGCGGGTTGAAGATAGCATATACACCCCATGAACCGGAAGGATATTTATAGTCGGCACTATAATAAGAACCGGCACCATAACTCATACCTTCTGCTTCCCTAAGTCTTTGTGGTATGCGTGAAGAAAGGAAGGCACCGCCACCCAGCATTTCATTAGCCATAGTCAATGCAACAAAATCAGGGTCTTTTTGGGTCATGTTGATATTCAGTCCGCCTTGCATCGTAGCGTTGGTCTTGTCATTTATCTGTACGGTTTCCACACCACCTTTCACATCAAAGTATTTCTCTTCAATATCTTTATATGGCGTTTTAGCTGTCCAATTGCTATACGATTTAGCCAGTTCACTCTTTACCTGTTCCGCGTCCAGACCGCCAACAAAGGTGGTATATCCTGCACTGCTGCCATAAAAGTCTTTATAGAATGATTTGATATCTCCTAATGTTACATTTTTAATAGCTGCCAGTTGCTCTTCAGATGTTTGTGGATAGAACGGGTGGCCCTTTGGATACAGGTTCATACGTT
>CAMLKS010000216.1 GCA_946480675.1 uncultured Bacteroidota bacterium | reverse complement strand
CCCAAAGTTCTTAAACACAATGCGGAAGTAGCTCAGTTGGTAGAGCATCACCTTGCCAAGGTGAGGGTCGCGGGTTCGAGTCTCGTCTTCCGCTCTAAAGAAATCCAGGCCCTGTGGTTTGGATTTTTTTGTTTGTACACATCCTACCGTGTATGCCCTGGTGGTGGAATTGGTAGACGCGCAGGACTTAAAATCCTGTATGCAGCAATGCATGTGCGGGTTCAACTCCCGCCCGGGGCACACAATTCAGCAGCCGTTCACATGAACGGCTTTTTTCATTCATCCATTTTGCCCAATTAAATTACCTCAAACATACAATTGCTTTGCAGCGAGTACTTTATTCCCCTACATTTGCAAAAATTTAAATCAGAGCTTATGCGTCGCTCCTGGTGGAAAGTACTTTGCATCATCCTCTTGGCCTATACCATCATAGGCGGATTGTTACTACCTGTTCCCCGCCAGTTCATCCTCAACGAAACCGTGCGCAACCTGTACTACCACGTACCTATGTGGTTTACCATGATACTGCTCTTCAGCTATTCCTTTTATTATGCACTGCGCTACCTGCGCACCGGCAATATGGAGTACGATGTAAAAGGCGTATCGATGATTAATGCCGGCCTGCTCTTCAGTGTGCTGGGTATGGTTACGGGTATGGAATGGGCAAAATATACCTGGGGCGAACCCTGGAGCAATGACCCTAAACAACTGGCATCGGCCCTGTGCATGCTTATATACTTTGCCTACATTATACTAAGGGGCGGTATTAAAGATGAAGAAAAGCGCGCCAAAATATCTGCTGTATATAATGTATTTGCCTTTGCACTGATGATACCTTTGCTGTTCGTATTACCGCGCATGGTCGATTCCCTGCACCCCGGCAATGGCGGCAACCCCGGCTTCAATGCATACGACCTGGATAATAATATGCGCAAAGTATTTTACCCTGCTGTGATAGGCTGGTATCTATTGGGCGTATGGATAGCTACCTTGCAAAGCCGTATCAACCTGTTGCAACTGAAAAAGGAAAATAGTTTTTAGTCAAAGCTTAAAAAGAATAGGATGCGCAAAGCATATCTTTTATCACTCATATTTATCCTGCTGGCACCAATGCTATTACACGCCCAGGAAAACCAGGCCGAAATGGCCGATACCATGCGCAGCAATGGTAAAATATACGTTGTGGTTTTAGTATTAGCCACTATCTTTGCGGGGATTATTGCGTACCTGGTTCGCCTCGACCGCAAAATATCCAAGCTTGAAAAAGAAAGTTAACTCAATTTACATATCTAATCTAATAACAAGAATATGGTAGAAACAGCTACTGCCAAAACCGCCCAGAAGGCTCATTACAGCTTCTTCCAGGGTGTTGAGCGCAACTTTGACAAAGCCGCTAAATACACCCGTTTTGAAAAAGGTATACTGGAACAGATCAAAGCCTGTAACGCTATTTATCAAATAAAATTCCCGGTTCGCATCGGTGATAAGATAGAGGTTATAGAAGCGTTCCGCGTACAGCACTCTCACCACAAGCTGCCTTGTAAAGGTGGTATCCGTTATAGCATGGATGTAAACCAGGATGAGGTGATGGCACTGGCTGCACTGATGACCTACAAATGTGCTATCGTTAACGTACCATTCGGTGGTGCTAAAGGCGGTATCACTATCAATCCTAAAAATTATACTCCGTTCGAGCTGGAAAAAATAACTCGTCGTTATGCTTCTGAGCTGGTGAAGAAAAACTTCATAGGCCCCGGTATCGACGTTCCTGCACCTGACTACGGTACAGGCGCACGCGAAATGAGCTGGATAGCAGATACCTACGCTTCCCTGAAACCGGGTGAAGTAGATGCACTGGGTTGCGTTACCGGCAAGCCGATAGCACAAGGCGGTGTGCGTGGCCGTACAGAGGCTACAGGTCTTGGTGTATTCTACGGTGTACGTGAAATGTGCAATGTAGCTGAAGATATGCAGGCACTGGGCCTGACACCCGGCATAAAAGGTAAAAAAGTAATCGTACAAGGTTTGGGTAACGTAGGTTACCATGCTGCAAAATTCTTTGCACAAGGTGGCGCTGTTATCGTAGGCCTGGCCGAATATGAAGGTGGCGTGTACAATGCAAACGGTCTGGACCTGGAAGCTGTTGTGGCACACCGTAAGTCTACAGGTTCTATCCTGGGCTTCCCCGGTGCTACCGATTTCAAAAACGGTTTTGACGTTATTGAACAAGAGTGCGATATCCTGATACCTGCTGCGCTGGAAAACGTTATCAATGCAGATAACGCTGGCCGCATCAAAGCTAAAATAATAGGTGAAGGTGCTAATGGCCCGCTGACTCCGGAAGCAGATGAAATACTGCTGGCAAAAGGTGCTATCATCATACCCGATATGTACCTGAATGCAGGTGGTGTTACCGTATCTTACTTCGAATGGTTGAAAAACCTGAGCCACGTTCGTTTTGGCCGTATGGACAAACGCTTCAGCGAAAATCAGAACAGCTCTATCATCGCTACGTTAGAAGAGATGACAGGCAAAAAAGTATCTGATATAGAGCGTCGCCAGTTGCAACATGGCCCTGATGAGGTAGACCTGGTTTACTCTGGCCTGGAAGATACCATGATCGGTTCTTTCTACGAAATACGCGATGCTATGAAAGAGCACAACCTGAAAGATATGCGCACCGCTGCATTCATCGTTGCTATCAACAAAGTAGGCGTAGCTTACGAAGAGCTGGGCATATTCCCATAGTATTTTCTTATAAATATCATTACGAAAGGCTGTCTGTATTGACAGCCTTTCGTTTATACATACTTTTTTATAAAAAATGCAGCTTACTTTAAAGTATTCATTTCATTTTCATTTTCATTTTCGGTAATTTCGCATCGCTTTTATAACCAAACACTTCAAATTTCCTCATAATGGCATTTGATCTTGATCTTATCCAGAAGGTATATAGCGAATTACCTGCCAAGGTAACAGCCGCACGCACCCTTCTTGGACGCCCACTTACTCAAGCTGAAAAAATTCTTTACTCTCACGCTTACGATGCAGCTACCAAAGCCTATGTACGTGGTAAGGATTATGTAAACTTTGCACCCGACCGCGTAGCGATGCAGGATGCAACAGCACAGATGGCCCTACTGCAGTTTATGACTTGCGGCCGCGCCCAGGTAGCTGTACCCAGCTCGGTACACTGCGACCACCTGATACAAGCCAAAACAGGTGCGGTAGAAGATCTGGCAACTGCCAATGATGTGAACAAGGAAGTGTACGACTTCCTGGCTTCTATATCTAACAAATATGGCATCGGTTTCTGGAAACCGGGTGCAGGTATCATTCACCAGGTAGTGCTGGAAAACTATGCATTCCCCGGTGGTATGATGATAGGTACCGACAGCCATACACCAAATGCCGGTGGCCTGGGTATGATAGCGATAGGTGTGGGTGGTGCTGATGCGGTGGACGTAATGGCCGGCCTGCCATGGGAGCTGAAAATGCCTAAACTGATAGGCGTGAAGCTGACCGGTAAAATGAACGGCTGGACTTCTGCAAAAGATGTGATACTGAAAGTAGCAGGTATCCTCACCGTAAAAGGTGGTACCGGTGCTATTGTTGAATACTTTGGTGATGGTGCTGAAAACCTCAGCGCTACAGGTAAAGGCACTATCTGCAACATGGGTGCAGAAATAGGTGCTACCTGCTCACTGTTTGCATACGATCAGAAAATGGCCGACTACCTGGTAGGCACCAGCCGTGCTGATATAGCAAAACTGGCCGATGGTGTAAAAGAACACCTGCGCCCGGATGCTGAAGTATATGCAGACCCTGCTAAATACTACGACCAACTGATAGAAATAAACCTGGATGAACTGGAACCATATGTAAATGGCCCTTTCACTCCGGACCTCGCTACACCTATCAGCCAGATGGCTGCAGCAGTAGCTGAGCATGGCTGGCCCGATGCGGTAGAAGTAGCCCTGATAGGCTCTTGTACCAACTCTTCTTACGAAGACATCTCCCGCTCTGCTTCTATAGCTGAAGACGCCATGGCCAAAGGCCTTGTTTCTAAAAGCGAGTTCACCATCACTCCGGGTTCGGAAATGGTACGCTACACGATCGAGCGCGATGGTTTCCTGAAAACTTTCGATAAGATGGGTGGTGTGGTACTGGCAAATGCCTGCGGCCCTTGTATAGGCCAGTGGGCGCGCCATATGGACGATCCCAGCCGCAAAAACACAATCGTAACTTCTTTCAACAGGAACTTTGCAAAACGTAACGATGGTTTTGCATCTACACACGCTTTCGTAGCTTCCCCTGAAATCGTTACGGCCTATGCTATTGCCGGCCGCCTTAGCTTCAACCCGCTTACAGATAAGCTGGTGAATGCAGATGGTAAGGAAGTGATGCTGAATGAGCCTAAAGGTTTTGAACTGCCGGCTAAAGGCTTTGCAGTAGAAGATGCAGGTTACCAGGCACCGGCTGCTGATGGTAGCAAGGTAGAGGTTATCGTTAAGTCTGATAGCACACGCCTGCAACTGCTGGAACCATTTACAGCCTGGGAAGGTACAGACCTTACCGGCCTGCGCCTGCTGATAAAAGCATATGGTAAATGTACTACCGACCACATCTCTATGGCGGGTCCATGGCTGAAATTCCGTGGCCACCTGGATAATATATCTAACAACATGCTGATAGGCGCTGTTAATGCCTTCAACATGGAGACCAATAAAGTAAAAAGCCAACTGACCGATGTATATGGTGAAGTGCCTGCTGTGCAGCGCGCTTATAAAGCACAAGGCATCGGCAGCGTAGTAGTGGGCGATGAAAACTATGGTGAAGGCAGCTCTCGCGAGCACGCAGCTATGGAGCCCCGTCACTTAGGCGTTCGTGCTATCGTGGTAAAGAGCTTTGCCCGTATCCACGAAACCAACCTGAAAAAGCAAGGTATGCTGGCGCTTACATTTGCCAATAAGGAAGACTACGATAAAGTGCAGGAAGATGACACCATCGATA
>CAMLKS010000215.1 GCA_946480675.1 uncultured Bacteroidota bacterium | reverse complement strand
GGTAAAGCAGGCCGCAACCGTTGGAAAGGTATCCGTCCACGCAACCGTGGTGTTGCCATGAACCCTGTAGATCACCCAATGGGTGGTGGTGAAGGCCGTTCTTCTGGTGGTCACCCACGTAGCCGTACCGGTAAGTACGCTAAAGGTGAAAGCACAAGGAGCACTACTAAGGGTAGCAACAAGCTGATCATCCAGCGCCGTAACGGTAAAAAACTTTCAGGTAAATACAAAAAATAACAGAGGTAACTCTGAAATATAAAAATAACGAAGAATGGCTCGTTCAATTAAAAAAGGACCTTACGTAGATGCAAAGCTGGACAAGAAAGTATCAGCTCTGAACGAAGGTAAAGCGAAGAGGGGTGTTGTAAAAACATGGAGTCGTCGCTCTACTATCACTCCTGATTTCGTAGGCCACACATTTGCAGTGCATAACGGTAACAAATTCATACCTGTTTATGTAACGGAATTCATGGTTGGCCACAAACTGGGTGAGTTTGCACCTACCCGCAACTTTAAAGGCCATAGTGGTAGTAAATAATTAAATAATAAACATTTGGTACTACCTTCTGGAGTGCCGCATAAGAAATAATAAATAAAATGGAAGCTGTAGCTCGTTTACGTAACTATCCTACATCGCCCCGCAAGATGCGCCTGCTGGCTGATCTGGTACGTGGCATGGATGTAGAAAAAGCGCTGAATACTTTAAAATTTAGCACTAAGCATCCTTCAGTGCCGCTGGAAAAGCTGTTGCTTAGCGCAATTGCCAACTGGAGTGTAAAAAATGAAGGTGTAGACGTAGCAGGTGCAAACCTGTATGTAAAAACGATATTCGTAGATGGTGGCCGCACCCTGAAACGTATGAACCCTGCCCCGCAAGGTCGTGCATACAGGCTGCGCAAACGTAGCAACCATGTTACCGTTATTGTGGATAGCCGTAACGCTGTAAAAGAAAACGCATAATCAATACATTCAACCATTATAATAATATAAAGAATGGGTCAAAAAACTAATCCTATAGGTAACAGGTTGGGCATCGTCCGCGGATGGGACTCAATGTGGTTTGGCGAGAAAAAGGATTTCGGTCAGAAACTGGTAGAAGACCATAAAATCCGTACTTACCTGAATGCTCGTATCAACAAAGGCGGTATCTCCCGCATCGTTATTGAGCGTACACTGGGTAAACTGATCGTTACGATCCACACTTCTAAGCCTGGTATCATCATAGGTAAGGGTGGTGCAGAAGTTGATCGCATCAAAGAAGAGCTGAAGAAACTGACGAGCAAAGATGATGTGCAGATCAACATTATGGAGATTCGCCGTCCTGAGCTGGATGCAAACATCGTAGGTGAAACTATCGCCCGCCAGTTGGAAAGCCGTGTTAGCTACAAGCGTGCCGTTAAAATGGCAATCTCTACAGCTATGCGTATGGGTGCAGAAGGTATCAAAATAAAAGTAGGTGGCCGTTTGGGTGGTGCTGAAATCGCGCGTTCTGAAGAATTCAAACAAGGCCGTACACCATTGCATACTTACCGTATGGATATAGACTATGCTTCTGTATTCGCACTGACAGTATATGGTAAAATAGGTATCAAAGTTTGGATATGTAAAGGTGAAGTACTGGGCAAGCGTGATCTGAACCCTAACTTCTCTGCAGGTTCTGACAGCCGTGGCAACGCGGGTGGCCGTCCTGAAGGTGGTGAGCGTCGTGGTGGTGGTGACCGCCGCGGTGGTGGCGAAGGCCGTGGTGAGCGTCGCGGTGGCGGCGGTGGTGACCGTCGTGGTGGTGGACGCCGTTAATAATAAATTTTGTAGAGCAACTTTTTAAAATATTGTAACAATGTTACAACCTAAAAAAACGAAACATCGTAAAGCGCACAAAGGCAGGATCAAGGGTAATGCTCAGCGTGGTGCAACAGTAGCTTTTGGTTCTTTTGGCCTTAAAGCTCTGGAGCCAAAGTGGATTACGAACCGCCAGATAGAAGCTGCCCGCCAGGCAATGACGCGCCACATGAAGCGTGAAGGTAATGTGTGGATCCGTATTTTCCCTGATAAACCAATAACTCGTAAGCCACTTGAAGTGCGTATGGGTAAAGGTAAAGGTAACCTGGAATTCTGGGCTGCTGTAGTGCATCCGGGCCGCATCATGTTTGAACTGGATGGTGTGCCTATGCAAGTGGCTAAAGAAGCGCTGGAACTGGCTGCACAAAAACTTCCTATCAAAACGAAGTTTGTTGTACGCAGGGATTATGCAGGCGCATAGTATTTAGACTAGTAAGCTTTATTAAAATATAAATTGTCTTTTGTAGAAAGACCCAAACAATAATAAAATGGCAAAAGCAAAAAAAGCGAAGAACGTGGATGATTACCGTTCTCTGGATGCCCAGGGTTTGGAATCCAGGATAGGGGATGAGCAACTGCGCCTGAAAAAATTACAATTCAGCCATGCAGTAAATCCGATAGAAAATCCGCTTACCATCCGTCAGCTTCGCCGCACCATTGCGCGTCTGAAAACAGAGCAGCGTAAAAGAGCATTAGGTTTCTAATTAATTTTTATAGATGTCAACAATGACTGAAAGAAAACGTAGAAAAACCCGTATCGGGATAGTGAGCAGCAACAAGATGGAAAAAACCATTACTGTAGCTGTAGAGCGTAAAGTGAAGCACCCGATATACGGTAAGTTCGTTAAGAAAACGACTAAATTCCACGCGCAGGATGATAACAACACAGCCGGCATAGGTGATGTGGTGCGTATTATGGAAACTCGTCCGCTGAGCAAGACTAAACGCTGGAGGATGGTAGAAATTATTGAAAAAGCTAAGTAATCTTATTTAAAGATGATACAACAAGAATCCCGGCTTAATGTAGCCGACAACAGTGGTGCGAAGGAAGTACTTTGTATCCGTGTGTTGGGTAATTCGGGCCAAGACTATGCCGGTATCGGAGATAAAATAGTAGTTACCGTAAAGGATGCACTGCCAGGCGGTGGTATCAAAAAAGGTACTGTATCTAAAGCCGTTATCGTGCGTACCAAGAAGAAACTGCGTCGTAAAGATGGTTCTTACATCAACTTTGACGATAATGCCGTAGTACTGCTGAACAACTCTGATGAGCCACGCGGTACCCGTATATTCGGACCAGTTGCCCGCGAACTGCGCGATAAAGGTTATATGAAAATAGTTTCATTAGCGCCTGAAGTATTGTAAAATTTGTTGTACCTTTGCCGCCCGTTTGGGCCGGTACGGGCTTCAACGCTAAAATATAATATTGTGAAACAAAGATTTCAACCAAAATTCAACATCAAAAAAGGTGATAACGTGGTAGTAGTTGCCGGCGATGACAAAGACCGTAGCAAACCACGCAAGGTGTTGGCTGTTTATCCTCAAAAAAGCCGTGTGCTTATTGAAGGCGTAAACATGGTAACGAAGCATCTGAAGCCTAGTGCTCAGAACCCTCAAGGGGGTATCGTACAGGAAGAGGCTGCTATCCACATCTCTAACGTAATGTTGTGGGATGCTAAGCAAAAAGCACCGGTACGCATCAAACGCGAGCGTAAAGAAGGAAGTTTTGTACGTATATCTAAAAAAACAGGGGAGGAAATTAAATAATGGCAACGACAACATATATCCCTCGTTTACAGAAAAAATATAAAGAGGAAGTAGTACCTGCTTTGATGAAAAAGTTTGGTTACTCAACTGTAATGCAGTGTCCTCGCCTGGTTAAAATATGTTTGAACCAGGGTGTTAAAGGTTCTGTAGCTGACAAGAAACTGATAGATGATGCAGTAACGGAAATGACAAACATTTCTGGTCAGAAAGCAGTACCTACACTGTCTAAAAAAGACATCTCTAACTTTAAGCTGCGTAAAGCAATGCCTATTGGCTGCCGCGTTACACTGCGTAGTGTTAATATGTTTGAGTTCCTGGATCGTATGATCTCTATCACGCTACCACGTGTACGTGACTTTAAAGGTATCAACGATAAATCTTTCGATGGCCGCGGTAACTACACAATGGGTGTTACAGAGCAGATCATCTTCCCAGAGATCAACATCGATAAAGTAACGCGCATCAGCGGTATGGACATCACTTTTGTGACTACTGCCCGCACTAATGAAGAAGCATATGAACTGCTGAAAGAGCTGGGTATGCCATTCAAAAACATTAAGAAAGATAATAACTAAGATATAAATGGCAAGAGAATCAGTAAAAGCCCGCCAACGCAAACGCGAAGCAATGGTAGCCAAGTTCGCTGAAAAGCGTGCTGCCCTGAAAGCTGCAGGTGACTATGCTGCTTTGGATAAACTTCCAAAGAATTCATCAGCTGTGCGTTTGAAAAACCGCTGCCAGCTTACAGGTCGTCCTAAAGGCTACATGCGTCACTTCGGCATCTGCCGCGTGATATTCCGCGAAATGGCGTTGGATGGCAAAATACCAGGTGTACGTAAAGCAAGCTGGTAATTTATAACGTATCCAGGTCGGGTAGAGTAGTATCATCCGAAACCGGGCACAATTTAAAACTTTACAAAATTTTAAAATTAAAATGGTAACAGATCCTATAGCAGACTTCCTTACCCGTATCCGTAACGCACAAATGGCGCGTCACCGCATCGTGGAAATTCCTGCTTCGAATGTTAAAAAACGTATCACAGAGATCCTTTACGAAAAAGGCTACATCCTGAAATACAAATTCGAAGACGATAACAAACAAGGTATCATCAAAATAGCATTGAAATACGATGCTAATACGAAAGAGCCTGCTATTCGTTCTTTAGAGCGCGTTAGCCGTCCTGGCCTGCGTCAATACGCAAAGCCTAGCGAAATACAACGTGTAATGAATGGTCTGGGTATCGCTATCGTTTCTACATCTAAAGGTGTAATGACAGATAAAGAAGCGCGTACACAGAATGTGGGTGGCGAAGTAATGTGCAACATTTATTAATAAATTGATAATCACCGAGGCACTGATACATTAAGCCGGTTCCTATACAGGCTGATCGGTTGGTGCTTCAAGTTTTAAATAAAACAT
>CAMLKS010000214.1 GCA_946480675.1 uncultured Bacteroidota bacterium | reverse complement strand
CATTACCGGAGATAATTTCGCCATCTATGGGTATGCTATCGCCATGGTTTACCTGCACTATATCGCCCGCGCGCACATACTTGCTATCTACCTCCATCATGGTTTCCTTTCCCAGGCTATCGGCTACTACCAGCCTTGCCGTGCGCGGCTGCAGTTTTACTAAAGCATCTATAGCTACGGTGGTAGATTTTACGGTTTGATGTTCCAGCCAGTTGCCCAACATTACCAATGTGATAATGGAAGCAGTGGTTTCAAAGAACAGGTAATTTTGCACCTGCCCGGCATAAAAAAACAGCCCTATTAAAGAATAGATATAAGCTGCCGATGCACCCAGGATGATGAGCACATCCATATTGGGGATGCCATGCTTTAAAGAGCGGAAAGCACTGCGCCCGAATACCCATAGGCCTATGGCATATACGGGTGTTGAAAGCGCCCATTGCACCCAGGGATTATGCAGCACATGCCAATTGACGAACATATGCAGCAGCAACGGCACCGTGAAAATGGCGCATATGATAAGATAAACAGTCGTATAGTCGGCATGATGATGGTGATGGCCTGCATGGCCATCTGCTTCCTCTTCCCTTACTACGTGGTAGCCCAGGTTATCTATAGAATCATATATGGCAGTTATGTTCGCATCCTCGGGGGTAGAAAAGCTTACTTCGCCCGATGCGGCATTGGCCGATATATTGGTAGCCCCCTTCTTCTCTAACAGTTTAGAGATGGTAAGGGCACAATTGCCACAGGTCATTCCTTCTACTACCGCTGCATGCGTTTTTTGCATAGTACATACCGGCTTTGCATGTATCTTCGCATTTATGCCGGCTCCATTATTACAAATTTCCTATTCTTTGGCCACAATAGAAAATGCGGCCCGCCAATTCTGGCAAGTGGCACATGCATATAACATATTAGCCTTCAGCGGCGATATGGGCGCGGGCAAAACCACCTTTATACATGCGCTGTGCAACTACCTGCAGGTGCAGGATGCGGTAAGCAGTCCCACCTTTGCCCTTATCAACGAATATCATTTTGATGACAACGGGCGCGACCGGGTAATGTACCACATGGACTGGTACCGGCTGCGCAGTACCGAAGAAGCCATAGACAGCGGTATGGAAGACTGCCTATTGCAAAAAGATAATTATTCCTTAATAGAATGGCCGGAAAAAGCACCGGAAATCATCCCCCACCCGCACCTGTGGATAACCATCAAGACACATGGAGAAAATGAACGTATGATGGACGTGTGGCTGAAAAATTAATTTGAACAGCAACTTTACACATCTTATAACTCCGCATATTATGAAGCTATCAATTTAAGTAGCTATATTGGCAGCATGCATTTCTGGAGTGCTGTCATAAACGGACTGGGGCTTGGATTATTTCTGGCAATATCTGTAGGGCCTACCCTTTTTGCTGTTATAAAATATAGCGTGAACCATAGTTATAAAGCCGGGATTGCTTTTGTACTGGGTGTTTCCATAAGCGATATCATGTATGTGACCATAGCCAATGTGGCTGCACAATGGCTGGAAATGCTGAATGAACATGAGCGCACCATAGCCTATGGGGGCTCTATACTGCTGATAGGCATGGGTTTATATGGACTTTTAGATAAATACAAACCCAAACGCCCCAATACTAAAACGGTAAGCATCACCAATGCCCATTACTTTAAAATATGGAGCAGTGGCTTTCTTATCAATACCATCAACCCCGGCGTTATCATTACCTGGCTGGCGGCAGTGACGGCTACAGCCAACACAACCGTATCTTACCGCATAGTATTTTTCGGCTGCTGCCTGGGGCTGATATTAGGTATAGATTTCTGCAAAGTATTCCTGGCCGATAACATACGTCGGAAGCTCACCCTGCGGCGCATCTTATACCTGCACCGCATATCGGCTGCCTGCATTTTCACCATAGGTTTGGTGCTGCTGGTAAGCACTGCTTTTAACATACATTTTAAAAAACCAGAACAAAAGCAATCTGCACATCAGGAATTTCAATCTGCAAGTGCCTTAAAGATTGCCAAAGCTTAGTATCTTTGCAGCCTCATGTCTGACGCAATACGCCACGAATGTGGTTTGGCTTACATCCGCCTGCTGAAGCCTTTGGCATACTACCACCGCAAATACGGTACTGCATTTTACGGCCTTAACAAATTATACCTGTTGATGGAAAAGCAACATAACCGCGGCCAGGATGGCGCGGGGATTGCTACCGTGAAGCTGAATGTAGAGCCGGGGCACCAATTTATGCACCGCCTGCGCATTAGTGGACCGCAGGCCATTTCGCAAATATTCCAGAATGTGCAACAGGAAGTGGCCGAGCTGGAGAAAATGTATCCCGAGATACGCCAGTACCCCGGCCTGCTGAAAGGCTACCTGCGCTTTATGGGTGAAACCCTGCTGGGGCACCTGCGCTATGGCACCCAAGGAAAGAACAATGTGGAATTCTGCCACCCCTTCCTGAAACCAAACATCAACCCCACACGCAACCTGACGATGGCGGGCAACTTCAACCTGGTGAACACCGATGAGCTGTTTGCCATGCTGGATGCGCACCCTACGACTACCATCCGCGAAAGCGACCTGGGGGCAATGATAGAAACCGTGCACTACTACCTGTGCATGGCCGATGATACCGACCCGGGCAACCTGAACCTGGAAGGCGTACTGAAACAGGCAGTTACCCACTTTGACGGTGGCTATGTGTGCAGCGGCCTGGTAGGCAATGGCGATAGCTTTGTGATACGTGATGCACACGGCATACGCCCTGCATTCTACTACAAGAGCGATGAGGTAATAGTAGTAGCATCTGAAAGGCCTGCTATCATGACGACCTTCAACGTAGCGCAGGAAGATGTACATGAACTGCAACCGGGGCATGCCATTATAGTAAAAGCCAATGGCAACTATAGCAATACACGCATACTGCCGGAAAAAGAACTGAAAGCCTGTAGCTTCGAGCGCATCTACTTCAGCCGCGGCAGCGACCCGGATATATACCGCGAGCGTATGAAGCTGGGTAGCAACCTGGCGGGCAAAGTGCTGGAAGCAGTGGATAACGACCTAAAAAACACCATCGTATCCTTCATACCCAATACGGCCGAAACTGCCTTTTACGGACTGATAAAGGGGCTGGAAGATTACCTGAACGATATTAAGATACAACGCATCACATCGCGCACATTGAGCGAGGATGAGATGCGCGAACTGATAAGCCGCCGTGTACGCATTGAGAAGATAGCCATTAAAGATGTGAAGATGCGCACCTTCATTACCGAAGATGCATCGCGCAACGAGATGGTACAGCACGTGTACGATATTACATATGGCACGGTGAACCGGGATGTGGACACACTGGTAGTGATAGATGACTCGATAGTGCGTGGTACGACCCTGCGCGAAAGCATCATCAAGATGCTGGACCGCCTGGGCCCTAAACGTATCATTGTAGTATCATCGGCACCGCAGATACGCTACCCCGACTGCTATGGCATAGACATGAGCCGCATGGGCGATTTCATAGCCTTCCAGGCAGCGGTAGCTTTGCTGAAAGAAAGAGGCATGGAAAATGTGCTGACAGACGCGCACCAGAAATGTAAAGCCGCAGAAGCTGCAGGCACATTGATGGCTGAAAACTATGTAAAGGCAGTATATGCACCTTTTACACCGGAAGAGGTAAGCGCGCAGATAGCTAAAATGCTGAGGCCCGATGATGTGAATGCCAGTGTAGATATCATCTATCAATCCATTGAAGGGCTGTATGATGCCTGCCCCAACAACCATGGCGACTGGTACTTTACCGGCAACTACCCCACACCGGGTGGCAACCGCGTAGCCAACAAAGCCTTTATGAACTATATGGACCGTAAAGAAGGCCGCGGGTATTAGGCAATATTATTGATATACAATCTTTTAAGAAATGACAGAAATTTAATTTTTCTGTCATTTTTTTATTTAATACTTTAGATGCCCCTGCGAAGAAAAACCCTTCGTAATCAATGTGAAAATGAGCCCGTTGCTCCCGATGTTTTAGATGTAAGAGAGCGTGACAAAAAGCTGTCGACTTTTTAAAGGTTGGTGGTACGCTTTTGCAGCAGCATAAGGAGCAACAATCGGAATTGATTATTTAACACAAGAAACCCGTACAAAAAATGATTAGCATTAAAAACAAAGAACCCGAAGTTTGCTCATTAATGGTAGTGGATATGAATGGCCGTGTGTGTCTGGAAACCAACCTACAGCCTTTCGACGATCTTACATTAGACATCCGCGCCCTTTTTTCGGGCATCTATACGCTGATATTTAAAACAAAGAGTACCAGCTATTCGCAACAAATTGTAAAGTATTAACTGTTAGTAACGGAATAAAAAGGCCCGGATTGTCCGGGCTTTTTTATTGGCTCTGTATAGTTTCGTACAGATATTAAAACGTCCTGTTGATACCTATCACATACCTGAAGTTGGCATACTGTGGGTTGGCGTATGGTGGCCTGTTAAGGAAGAAAGGCATATCGAAACGCAGGGTCAATGGCTTTGCTTTATCGAATGGACCCCATTTCTTGATGGTGCAGGCAAAACCAAGGCCGGCATCTACACGCAGGTCGCTCCACATGGTAGTAGGCATGGTTTCCCAGTAGGTGCTGAGGTTGGCATTGCTCAGTTCTATCATGCCTGCATCGGCAAAGAGATAAGCATCTATATGCAGGTAGTCTTTTATGAACTTAGGCTTCAGCTTGATGTATTCATCAAAATCCAGTTCGATATTACCGGCTATGCCGCTACGCCCTTTGTAGCCTATCATATTGACGCCATTCCTTTCATCGGCCACAAAATAGCCTGCATAGCCGCGCAGGTTCAGCCCACCACCCTGCTGGAAGTGATTGGTTTCGTAGCGCGATATATCTCTCCAGTCGGTAGGCATCAGGCCTATGCTGCGGGTATATTTATTTTCCATCAACTCTTCAGGATTGGCGCCAGCAAGCCATAGGGCACTTTCATATGGTATGTTGCTGCC
>CAMLKS010000213.1 GCA_946480675.1 uncultured Bacteroidota bacterium | reverse complement strand
CTCATTGTTGCGCACATCATCCTGGTACCAGGTAGTATTGCGGAAGCTGACCCAGAATTTACCGTACTGCCCCGTGAAATCTTCGTGGTGCAGGTGCAGCCAGTCATAATCGTGTAGCTTATCATCCAGCACCTCGTTATCGTATATCTTATCGTAAGGTATTTCGGCATAGGTAAGCACCAGTGTAACGGCATCATCCCACGGCTGTTTGCCCGGTGGGGTGTATACGGCTATCTTCGGCAGCTTTTCCAGCTTTATGATGTCGCCGTTAAAATCGGGGTCGGCTATTTTGCTCACGATGCCTGCATACTGGGCATCGCTCATCACATCGTAGCTCACACCGCGCAGTTTGCACAGGCGCTCCATACTCTCGGTTTGGTCCATAGCAAAACTACCACCCTTATAGTTCAGCAGCCAGTCTACCTCCTGCCCGTTCTTCAGTGCGGCATAGGCAACACCATAGGCCTTCAGGTGTCCGGTTTGCGATTCTGCGTCCATAGGTATGAACAGCTTGGCTGCTTTTGCCTGCCATTGCACCAGCAGCAGCGCTGCTATATAAAATATCTTCCTGTTCATTATCGGTTATGTAAATTACGTCATTAGGCGCGATAGTTTTAAGGGCTATATTTTTTTAACAAGTATTATAGATTGTAGCATTGCACCTATCTTTACACCCATGCAGGGATATAGTAATCTGCGCGCTATGCGTGCGCTTATAACGGCCAGCCTCCAGTCTATCACTAAAAGTCCTTCGGCCATTGTTTTTAGTATTGCGTTTCCTTTAATATTCATACTGGTATTTGGTTTCCTGGGTGGTAGTAAATCGTTCAGTATAAAAGTGGCTACTGCGCCCGGTACGGATACCAATAATGCGCTATATGCAGCGCTGCGGCAGGTGCCTGTGCTAAAATGGGATAGCAGCAACGATACCAATCTGAACCATAAATTGAAAGAAGGTAGCATAGCAGCTACCCTGGGGGTGCAGGTGAACCGTGATAGCGCCGGCCCTGCCTATACCGTGCTGCTGCATACGGCCACATCGCAAAGGGATAAGCTGCCGCAACTGCAGGGTATTATTAATAGCGTGATACAGAGCATGGACCCGGAGATACAGAAGCGGGCATCGGCCATAGCAGATGTGGAAGTGACGGAAAGCACGGTGCGGGAATTTAAGACCATCGACTTTATACTGCCGGGGCAGTTGGGGTTTTCGTTGCTGGCGGGTAGTGTTTTCGGTACGGCATTCGTATTCTTCAATATGCGGCAGACATTGGTGCTGAAACGTTTTTTTGCCACGCCCGTGCGCAAGGAAACCATCGTTATCAGTGAAGGTATATCAAGGATGATATTCCAACTGATAGGTGCCGTTATTATTATAAGTGTGGGGCATTATGCCTTCGACTATACGCTGGTGAACGGACTGCTGACCTTTGTGCAACTAATCGTACTGAGCGCGCTGGCCATACTGGTATTTATGGGCTTTGGTTTTATAGTAAGCGGGCTAGCCAAGAATGAATCAACCATACCGCCGTTTGCCAATATGATAACCCTGCCACAATTTCTGCTGGCAGGTACATTCTTTTCTATCGATAACTTCCCAAAATGGCTGCAACCCTTTTGCCGAGCCTTGCCGCTGAGCTTCCTGAATGATGCCATGCGTAAAGTGGCCTTTGAAGGTGCCGGATTCTGGGATGTTCGTATTGACATCCTTGTGCTTCTGGGCTGGGGTGTACTGCTATACATTATAGCGGGCCGTGTATTTCGCTGGGAATAATCAGCGCAACAGCATCACATCCCCTTTTTGGGATATGGGCTGGCCGGTGAGGCAATTGCCGCTTACACGGTAAAAGTAGATTCCGACTTCGCAAGGCTTACCGCCAAAGTTGCCATCCCATGCCTGTTTGGGATTGTGGCTGGTGAATACACATTGCCCCCAGCGGTTGAAAATAGAGATGGTATAATCCGCTTCATTGCCGTACAGTAAAGCGCGGAACCCATCATTCTGCCCGTCTCCATTGGGAGTGAAAGCGGTAGGGTAAAACATAGAACAGCAGTTTTCCACTTCATTGAAGGCAATAGCTGCCGTATCTGTACAGCCATATTCATTTGCACCTATAACCGTAAAGGTGGCAGGGGCCATAACCTTTGTGTATGAACTATTATTTACATCGGTTTCTATTTTATCGGCGGGTAGCCAATGGTAGGTGTTAGCGCCATCGGCAGAAAGATAAACCACATCGCCCAGGCATACTTTACCCGGTTTTGTTGCAATGCTTATACCTGGTAAGTCGTGAACAGTGACCGTGAAAGTATCCCTTTCCGATTCACAATTTTTATAGAACTGGCTTACCTGCCATGAATAGATGGCGGGGCTATTGGTACTATAGGTAGGCTGGCCATCCAGTCGAAGACCTTCCATACTGTACCAGGCAATGCTATCGGTAGCAGCTTTAGGGAAGTTGGCATAGGTAACCGGGTCATTCAGGCAAAGATCCTGATCTGTGACATTTACCGGTACTGGGTAAATGCCGGTATCGGCTACATTAAAATCATATATGGTTTCGCAAAGCAATGCAGATGAGGATATGTGCAGGCTATAGCTGCCCGGTACAAGCTTTTCTGTTATCACACGGCTTGAGCTATCGGTATAGGTGCGCATGACACCACCATTTTTGTACAATTGGGCAAAATAAGGTGTAATACCGCCTGATATAAGGAGTTTGAATACCTGTGCCTGAGATATACAATTCGTATATTTTTCAATTTCCTGTGAAACGGCGTATTTTTTTACAATGCGAATAGTAAAAGCATTGGTCTGGTTGCTGGAAATAGGGCAGGCGTCATCTTTCATATTCATAAAGAGATTATAGATGCCTGCCGTAGCCTCAGATATTTTCCAGGCAAACCTTATCATGGGGTTGGGGGTATTATTGTTTACAACTTCCAAAGATGCGCCCGGGGGTACGTTTGTTACATTGATCTCAATATTATTGCCATCGGCATCTGTTGCCGGCATTACAAAATAAATGCTGTCTGCGCCTTCGCACACATTAACAGTGTTATTTGTAATCGCTACCCCACCCAGAAGACTATCTACTGCTTTTATGTCGGGTGAGCTATTCGCACAATTATCGAGCACAATGAAGGTCATTTCGCGCATGCTGCTGCCTACCAATACGCCATTTTTATATTCTTCCACCTTATTTACTACAACGCTTTTCTGCACGCGGTCGGCAATAAATGACATCTGACCGTTTTCGGGGTTGAAGCTGAAAGAGCCGGCTACGGTAAATAAAGGATTGGTGCCGGTTGCGGGGGAAATGTATGTAACGCTACTGCCATTCTCGTCTAACGCAGACGTAAGCGAAAAAGCGAGAGAATCGTTATCTCTATCGGCAGCACCCTGGTTATATTGCTGTTCTTTATTTGCGCATAAAAAAGGTGTGGGAAGCGATGTGAACTGCGGTGATGAATTGGGGCCACTGCTATTATTCAACAAAGCTTCGAGGTACATAAGGGAACCTCCCTGCGAGATTATAATATTGGTAATACTATTGGCACGGCCTGCGAGGCTATTTCCAAAAGCTCCCTGAAAGACAAAACGCCAGTTAGCGGATATAACAGGTATCGTTATTTCTTCACTATAAACAAACTGCTTGACACCGGGTAAGGGACTGCCCGGTAGTTTACAACTGGTATTATTTATTTCGTCATCGCAGACAGGAGATACCTCGATAGCAGAGCCCGCTTCTAATGAAAGTGTGAATGTATTGACAAGCACCGTGCCATTGTACAACTGTATTTCGGGGCGCGCGCCGGGTAGCTGATTTGTATTGCTAGCTGCACAATCACCGTAAATGGTAAGGCTTACTTTGTAGGTATTGCCCGATAAATAAGTGTATAAAAGCTCTCCGCCGAAGGTGTGTGATGCTACTGCATTGAAATGTAGCGCCAATAGTGCCAGAAGCATAAGGAACCTGTATCCTCGAAAGTTTCGTCTGATCATTTAAATAATCTTTTGGGGTCTTCTAAAGGAACGGCGCAGTGCTACAAATGTAGTGTATAGGTTTACAATAAAATGATACTATCCTGTTTTTTTACAATTATATGTTATTGAGGGAGGGGTTATTCTATACGTAAGTACTTTAACCTGTGTGTTACTAAATTATTAACAATTGATTACTTCATTGTTAGGTAATTGTTATGTACATAGGTTTGCAGCCGAAAATTAAAAATGGATGCAGGTTAAAAGCTTACTTCTTGTTGTTGCTTTGTTTTTTATGGGTGCTAAAGTTTCGGCACAACGCTTTCTTACCGATATGATGGATACGACCACTGCCATTGGTAAGGGTATATATCCTATATACCAGGAATATGACAGGCTGAGGTTTGGCGGCTATATGCAGCCACAGTTTCAGTATGCAGAAGATAAGGGTGTGAAGAACTACAGTGGGGGTGATTTTGCGCCAAAGGCGGACAACAGGTTTATGCTGCGCCGTGGCCGTATACGTGTGGATTATGCGCATTTTAACCAGAAGCACCAACCGCTGGCTTATTTTGCCTTCCAGTTTGATGGAACGGAACGTGGAGTGAATATCCGTGACTTCTGGGGGCGTTTTTATGAGAATAAGCTGGAAATGTTTGCCCTGACAACTGGTATGTTTGCCCGCCCGATGGGTTTTGAAGCCAACCTGTCGTCTTCAGAACGTGAGGCGCCTGAGCGTGGCCGCATGTCGCAAATTTTAATGAAAACAGAGCGCGACCTGGGTGCGATGGTGACTTTTGAACCACGTAAAAAGGGGCATATCCTTCGCTGGATGAAAGTAGATGTGGGCGTGTTTAACGGCCAGGGCCTTGCCGGACCATCGGAATACGACAGCCATAAAGACATCATCGGCCGTTTTTCTATAAAACCAAGAAAGGTAAAGAACCTGGGTTGGATTGTATCGGGTGGCGTATCGGGCTACTATGGTGGTATTACCAGCCAGTCGCCGTGGATATACAGGGTAAGCGGAACAGGTGCAGATGCCATAGTAAAAGG
>CAMLKS010000212.1 GCA_946480675.1 uncultured Bacteroidota bacterium | reverse complement strand
TGAACGGTGCCATCGCCACTGTTGCTTCATAGCATTGCTATCGATGATAAAATAATATCCCCACTCATGTTGCCGAGGGTAGAAGCAAGCGCCGGTTAGGGGGTAATTATATTATTTTTACATTTATCGACTTAAACTCATTTAACCACTGATTAACTATGGAAAAAGAACTGATAGAAAAATACGCTCAAGAGCTTCGCGATGCAGTAAATAACCAGATATATGTTGGTTCCGTAAGTACACCTGAATTGCTGCTGCAGGCTAAAATGGCCGCGCTGAATACCGTACTGCCTACACTAAAGCACATTCACGACCTGCCGGAAGATGACCGGGCTACAGTTGTAGAACTTGCAAAAGAAATACTACGACTGGAAACACAAAGCGGGACTTATTAGCATACCTCCACAAACACTTATCTCCTCTTCGTTTGCAACGCGGATGTAGCGGGATTATAACTTATTACTATGGAGTACTTTTTTGGAGCAATGGGTTTTCTTTTTATGGTGAGCTTTATTGTTCGATTAGCAGGATACTTTTTCCTGGAAAGTGCGAATGGATATGATAGTTTCCCTTTCCTTAAGTTGAGCTTCGATATGTTTACTTTTTACGATAAAAAAGTGAAACCTGAACATAAGATTATTGTAAAGATGACAAACATATCACTCCGCTTAATGATAGTGATTTTCTTTGTCAGCATCTTATTATCCCTCTTGATGTTTGTATTTTAAATCGCATCTCATCCTCGTTGCAACGCGGATGTAGCAGGTAAATAAACAGTTTAATCAAGGTTGTCATTCAGAACGAAGCGCAGCGAAGTGAAGAATCTGCCCGGAGATATAATCATGCTATCGAACTGAGCAACTGCATCCCAACAGATTCTTCGCTACGCTCTGAATGAAAGCCTTACTGGTCAAATAATATTCCCCTCAATTGATGTACCTACATTTTCATCCCGGCATATTCCCGCTTCGTCATAATACCGTCATACAAAACACGGGTATGGCGTTATTTTTGATTGCCGTAACCTAAAGCAGTATGAAGAAAAAGACGCTGGTTTACATCATTATCCTTGTGGCTGCCATTGGCGGCCTGGTAGCCTACCGTATGTGGAACAAGCCGCACGAAAAGGTAGAAGACCGCAAGGGCATACCCGTTACCGTAGCCGGCATCACCAAGGAATATACCGACGATGAGGCCGCAGCCAATAAAAAATACCTGAACCAGGCGGTAGAGATAGAGGGCAAGGTAGCCAGCGTAACCGCCAACCAGGATGGCGCCGTAGTAGTAGGCCTGCAGGCCGATGGTACCGATGGCACGGTGCAGTGTACCATGCGCGATAAAGATGTGAAACTGGAAGCGGGGCAGCAGGTAAAGATACAAGGCTTCTGCTCGGGCAATACCATGTTTGATGTGCTGCTGACCGACTGCGTGGTAAAAGAATAACTGTTAAATAAAATAAAGAACACACCCCATGAGGCGAATTGGCTTAATCATTGTTTGCTGTATAGGTATGATGGCAGCATGCGTGCACAAGAGTGAAACACCCATCCCCGCTACTAATAATGGTGGTAATAACGGTGGCAACAATGGGGGTAATAATCCAAACCCGGCAGATACGGGTATCTGTTTCAGCCGCGATATACTGCCCATATTTATAGCCAACTGTGCTAAAAGTGGCTGCCACGATGCAGCATCGGCAAAGGAAGGTTTTGTGTTCACCAGCTACGAAACCATCACGCGGAAAGAGTTTGTACCCGGCAATGCCGATGCTACAGAGCTGTATGAAGCCATTACAGAAGATGACGTAAGCAAGCGCATGCCACAATACCCCAATCCGGCGCTAAGTGGCGAACAAAAAGCCCTGATACGCCGCTGGATAAATGAAGGTGCTAAGAACACCACCGGCTGCAGCACCCCCTGCGATAGCAACAATTACCTTTATAGCACCGCGGTAAAGCCGATGATGGAAAAATATTGTGTAGGTTGTCACAATGCCACAGTAGTCAATAAAGGCGTGCGACTGGATACTTACGACGGCGTGCGCACGGCAGCGGTAAATGGCCGCCTGCTGGATGCCATACGCCATACGGCAGGTGTTACACCGATGCCCTCCGGCGGTGCTAAGCTCAGCGATTGCCAGATACAGCAAGTATCTAAATGGGTAGCAGCCGGCGCTTTGAATAACTAAAAACAGGAACTTAGAACATATATAACAGATAACAGAACCTTATGAAGAGAATATTTGCACTATGCATTGGTATCGTAGCACTGGCAGGTTGCTACAACGATAAGGCCGACCAGCTATATCCATCGAACACGAACAACTGCGATACGGCTACTGTAAGCTTTGCGGCCGATATTGCCCCTGTACTGCAACAAAAATGTGCTACATCGGGCTGCCACGATGCCACTACTATACAAAGCGGTTATAACTTTGCCAATTACAGTGGTGCAAAACTGGCGGCAGATAATAAAAGACTGCTGGGCGCTATACGCTGGGAAAGCGGCTTCTCGCAAATGCCTAAAGGCATGCCGAAGCTGGATGATTGCAGCATCAATAAAATAACACGCTGGGTAAACCAGGGTGCACAGCAGAACTGATAACAAAAAATAATTATAAACGCTAAATACCAAACTATATGAAAAAGATACTGGTTGCCGTAATGATGATGGGTGCTGCCACACAGGTATATGCACAAAAGTACATGACACGCACAGGTAAGGTGAGCTTCTTTTCATCTACACCGGTAGAAAATATTGAAGCCTTCAATAACGAGGTAGCCAGTGTGCTGGATAGCAAAACAGGCGACTTCGTTTTCCAGGCACCTATCAAAAGTTTTAAGTTTGAAAAGGCCCTGATGCAGGAGCACTTCAACGAAAACTATATGGAAAGCAATAAATATCCTAAGGCAGACTACAAAGGCAAGGTGACCAACCTGAATGCGGTAAACTTTGCCAAAGATGGTACTTATAATGTAAGCACCAGTGGTAAGCTGACCATGCATGGCGTAACCCGGGATGTAACCATACCGGGCACCATAGTAGTAAAAGGCGGACAGGCTACGGTGAATTCAAAATTCAAAGTGAAACCTGCCGACTATAAGATAAACATACCAAAACTGGTAGAAGGCAAAATAGCCAAGGAAATAGAAGTAACGGTGAATTCTATCCTTGAAAAGAAATAACCGTAACACATTAACCAGACTACAACCAACAATCAATGCGCATATTACCCGCTTTACTGCTTACCGCTTCGCTGATGGGTGCCTTCAATACCTATGCACAGGAAGATGATAAAAACAAAACATCGGATAGCGATGACCTGATGGCCATGCTGGATGAAGAAGATAAAGGCAAAGTGAAGAAAGAATACACCACAGCCACCTTTAAAACCACGCGCCTCATCAACGGGCACAGTATAGAAAACACCGCGAAGGGTGTGCTGGACTTCAAAGTACTGCACCGCTTTGGCGAGCTGAAGACGGGCTTCAGTGGCTTCTTCGGTTTAGAGGGTGCCAACACCCGCATCGGTTTTGATTACGGTATTACAGACTGGCTGATGGTGGGTATAGGCCGCAGTACCTACCAGTCGGAATATGATGGCTTTACTAAAATTAAGATACTGCGCCAGCAGGAAGGCAAGGGCATGCCCATCAGCCTGAACTATATGGGTGCAATGAGCATACAGTCGATGCCCGCACCATCGCTGCCTGCAGGGCAGGAGTATCATTTCAGCAACCGTATGTATTACGTAAACCAACTGCTGATAGCCCGTAAGTTCAACCAATGGTTCTCGCTGCAACTGATGCCTACGCATGTGCATTACAACTTGGTGAGCACTACTGCCGAGCCTAATGATATGTTTGTAATGGGTATCGGTGGCCGTATAAAACTATCGAACCGTATATCGTTCAATGCAGAATATTATTACCGCCTTGAAGGCAACCAACTAGGCAATGCCAATGAGAAATATTACAACTCCCTGTCGCTGGGCTTTGATATAGAAACAGGCGGCCACGTATTCCAGCTGATGTTTACCAACAGCCCTGCTATGACAGAGCGTGCATTCATTGGTCAGACAAATGCCAACTGGGGCGATGGCAATATCCGCTTCGGCTTCAACATATCGCGTGTATTCACTATTGTAAAGCCTAAAGAATTTAAAGGTACACGCAATAAAGTGTGGTAGATTTAAAAGGATTTATAACATTCATAAACAGGGGCTACGGTATTTACCGGGCCCTTGTTGTTTTGTGATGTGTCGTTTTACTTTACTAACTGCTGCAGATACCCCACTGCTTCTTTCAGCCGGCTGCCATACCAGCTAAACATTTCGCCATCTACCAGCTTTACTTCGGCATCGGGCAGCGCGGCTTTTACTTCGGCCATATGTTTTTCTTTAAACGGGAATGGTTCAGAAGAGAGTAATACCAGTTCGGGGTTATAAGCTTTCAGTTCTTCCAGTGTTATTTCGGGGTAGCGGCTTTTATCGGCCAGCACATTCTTCCAGCCTATGGTATGTATCACATTGCTGATGAAGGTATCGTGCCCCACGCTCATCCACGGGTTATACCATATAAAGTAGGCTACGCGTTTGGCGCTGGTAGCCGTGTGCAGTTTGGTAAAGCCGTTCACTATTTCATCTACCAGTTCATTAGCCTTGCCATCGGTGCCGGTAAGCTGGCCCACTACCTGTATCATCTGCAGCGCCTGCGGCAGGTTGTGTATATCGCTTATCCATACCGGGAAGTGTTTGGCCAGTTCTTCTATCTGCTCCTGTTCGTTCTCTTCTTTATTGGCAATGATAAGATCGGGCTGCAAGGCTTTTATCTTTTCAATATCCAGCTTCTTGGTACCACCTATGCGCTCCTTATTACGAAACCAGCTTTCGGGGTGGATGCAGAATTTAGTAATGCCTACGACCTCATCATTCAAGCCCAGGTCAGCAAGCAACTCGGTTTGCGAAGGCACTACAGATACAATACGCTTCGGCGGATAATTGAAAGCCACATCGCGGCCCATCATGTCGGAAATTATTCGTGTTGCCATAGGCCCCAACCCCTAAAGGGGCTT
>CAMLKS010000211.1 GCA_946480675.1 uncultured Bacteroidota bacterium | reverse complement strand
ATTGGGTGCCTACCTGATGCTGGCAGCGAAGATGAGTGAGAGGCCGGTGCAGTTCAGCACGGCATTCAACTTTGGGCCGGATGAGAATGATACCGTAACGGTAGAAGACCTGACCAAGATATTCCTGCAACGCTTCGGCACGGGCGGGTATAAAATCATACCGCATGAAAAGCCTTTGCACGAAGCCAAGCTGCTGCTGCTGGATAGCAACAGGGCGCTGAATATGATGGGCTGGAAACCATTGCTGAACGCTACGCAAGCCATACAGCTAACGGCCGACTGGTATGCCAATAAAGAACAGGATGCACACACCAAGTGCATGCAGGATATTCAAAACTATTTTGGAGAATTACAGTAATGAAGTTTGAAGCATTGCCACTGAAAGGTGCTTACCTTGTAGAACTGCCTGCATTTGCAGATGACAGGGGCGATTTTGTAAAGACCTTTCATGCAGAGAATTTTCAGCAGGCGGGTATAGACTTCACGCTTCGCGAGAGTTATTTCTCGCTATCGAAAAAAGATGTGATACGTGGCATGCATTTTCAGACACCGCCGCACCAGCATAGCAAAGTAGTTTTTTGTCCGCAAGGGGCAATACTGGATGTAATAGTAGACCTGCGTAAAGATTCTGCGACTTACGGTCAGCACTATGCGCAAGAATTATCGAAAGCTAACCACTTGGCCTATTTCATACCGGAGGGTTTTGCGCATGGTTTTAAATCGCTGACAGATGATGCGATAACGTATTACCTGGTGTCTTCTGTATATAATAAAGACCACGATACGGGTATATTGTATAGCAGCATTGGCTACGACTGGAATGTGGATAGTCCTATTGTATCTGCCAGGGATATGAGCTTTGTGGGGTTGGGTGAATTTGATAGTCCTTTTTAAAATATTCGTAATAAGCCGCCCTGAAAGCGGCTTCATTTTTTCTCGTTACTTTTGCATCTCAATACGGAATTTCTTTTATGAAACTGAATAAAGTGCTTGATACCCTGGGTATCGATAAAATGAACGAAGGTGCCGGCACCGGTACCAAATGGCTGAAAGCCGGTGGTGAGAAGATAACCTCTTATTCGCCCGTAGATGGTAAGCTGATAGGAACGATACAGGGTGTAAACCGCAAGTCTTACGACAACGTGGTGAAACAAGCTGAAGTAGCATTTGCAGAATGGCGTATGTGGCCGGCACCTAAGCGTGGCGAGGTAGTGCGCCAGGTAGGTGAAGCACTGCGTAAATATAAAGAACCATTGGGCCGCCTGGTATCTTACGAAATGGGTAAGAGCCTGCAGGAAGGCTATGGCGAGGTGCAGGAGATGATAGACATTGCAGACTTTGCAGTGGGCCTGTCGCGCCAGCTGTATGGCCTTACTATGCATAGTGAGCGCCCAATGCACCGCATGTATGAGCAATGGCATCCGCTGGGTGTTGTGGGCATCATCAGCGCATTCAACTTCCCGGTAGCAGTGTGGAGCTGGAATAGTTTTCTGGCATGGGTATGCGGTAATACGTGCGTATGGAAGCCATCGGAAAAAACACCACTGACGGCAATAGCCTGCCAGAATATCATAGCAGATGTATTTCGTGCTAATAAGGTGCCGGAAGGCGTATGCGGGCTGGTAGTAGGTGGCCGTGAAACAGGTGAGTGGATGAGCAATGATACACGCATACCACTGGTATCTGCAACAGGTAGCACTCGTATGGGTAAAGCTGTAGGTGCTGCAGTAGGTGGACGCCTGGGCCGCTCTTTGCTGGAACTGGGTGGTAACAACGCCATCATCATATCTGAAAATGCAGACCTGAACATAGCACTGCGTGCCTGCATATTTGGTGCTGTAGGTACAGCGGGGCAGCGTTGTACAACCACACGCCGCCTAATTATACACGAAAGTGTGTATGATGCCTTCAAAAAGAAACTGGTAGCTGCATACAAGCAACTGAACATTGGCGACCCGCTGAATGAGAATAACCACGTGGGACCATTGATAGATACAGATGCTGTGAAGAACTACCTGGCGGCCATAGATGCACTGAAAAAAGAAGGTGCGAAAGTAGTAGTGCCGGGTGGTGTGCTGGAAGGTAAAGGCTATGAAAGCGGTTGCTATGTGAAACCATGTGTGTATGAAGTGAGTAATGATATGCAGATAGTGCAGCACGAAACTTTTGCACCGCTGTTGTACATCATGAAATATAAAACACTGGAAGAAGCGATAGCACTGCAGAACAATGTACCTCAAGGCTTGTCTTCATCTATCATGACGCTGAATATGCGTGAGGCGGAAACCTTCCTGTCGCACAAGGGTAGCGACTGTGGTATCGCCAACGTAAACATTGGTACCAGCGGTGCTGAGATAGGTGGTGCCTTTGGTGGTGAGAAAGAAACTGGCGGCGGCCGCGAAAGTGGCTCTGACAGCTGGAAAGCATACATGCGCAGGCAAACCAATACCATCAACTGGAGCGATCAGTTGCCACTGGCACAGGGTATTAAATTCCATGTGTAGTAGCTGGTTATAAATAAGATTGAAAGCGGGGCTTATGTCCCGCTTTCGTATTTTTAGGAAGTGAAGTAGGTGCATGAAAACAAGCAATACCATTTACACCATAGGGCATTCCATACATCGCATAGATGTATTTATAGAAATGCTGCAATCGTTTGGTATAACATACCTGGCGGACATCAGACGCTACCCGGTTTCTAAACGGCATCCGCAATTCACGAAAGAAGCATTGAGTCACTCCCTCCAAGAAGCAGGTATTCATTATCAGCACTATGCAGACCTTGGCGCACGGCTGGATACGAATGTGTACCCAAGCTATGTGAGCTATATGCAATTGGAAGCATTTAAAGCTGCAGTAGAGCAACTACAAGCGCAAGCAAACCATCAGAAGGTAGCATATATGTGTGCCGAAGCTAACTGGCAGCAATGTCATCGTGTGCATGTGTCTACATATTTACAAAAGCTGGGCTGGCAGGTATTGCATATAACAGCAAAGGATGCAGCCACGCCGCATCCTTTGGAAATATTGAAACAAGGGAAGTTATTTTAAGCCAACGGGTGTGCCGAAGTACTGGGCTTCAAACACGGCCAGCAGCCTGTTGTCATTGTACAGTAATAAATGCCTGTCGTTAATAACATGCCTGTTCGCATTTGTCAGTGTTTGCATCAGGTGGTTTTCCACGTCCATACGTCCTTCGCAATACATCATAGTGCTACCGGCTTTAAACGCAATAACACCTTGCTTGCCCAGTTCAAACGTGCCGGTAATACGATTGCACCCCGCAAAGCCTGTGATACGGCGTTTCTTTTCAGTGAGCCTGATGTGCACTTCGGGAGCATCAGCCGGGTTGGTTACAGCCTTGCCGTTCATTTCGGATAAGCGCCAGTAGGTATCCATAAGCCGCGAATCGCCCTTGGGTGCATAGCTGCCTTTCTTAGAGGTTTTGCAGGATATAGTGAAAACGCAAAGTATCAATATGGCGTAGTGGAGTAGTTTCATAAGGGAGGTGTTTGCTGTACAAGATAGCTATTTGTCATAATTGTTTATAGGCATATATACCTGTTTTTGTTATATTGCATAATTGATTACCTAAAAATTAAACACGTTGAAGAAGTATTACCCCCAACTCATTTTATGTATTTGCCTGTTCTTATTACCTGCAACTATTCTTGCAGCAGATAACAATGCTAACAGGCTGACTGCGGCTATAAACCGTGCGCATAGTGCAGGTGTTTATTTCAGGCCGGTAGCATTATTTTCTATTGCCAATGGTGCGAAACACCAGGTATTGAGTGAAGAAGTATCGCTTACACCAAACATAAATAGCATTAAGGCCTTACATGAAACAAGGCCGGAAGGCGTAGCCATGTCGTTTACCGATGCAGCAGGTAAAGTGCATACGCTGGAGCTGTTGCGGAATATCCCTACCGCATTCATGCCGAACTTTGGTTTTATCCGCGATGGTAAACGCGTGCAGAGCTATGAAGCAGATGCTATACATTACCAGGGTGCCCTTAAAGGTGAGGAACAGTCTTTCGCTACTATGAGCATCTTTGGCGATGGTACCGTAATGATATTGTTTGCTAATAGTGACGGCAACTTTGTAGTAGGTAAGCTGGAGGACGGGACCGGCAACTATATATTGTATAATGATAAAGACATGATAAACCGCCCTGATATGCCATGTGGTGTATCAGAAAAAGACTACCCTAATAAAAATAAGGCGTTGGGCAAAGGAGCGCAAAAAACTACCAATGTAAATATGTGCCGTAAGGTTAGTTTGTATTGGGAGTCGGATTATCAATTTTTTGTTGCCAAAGGCGGCACTGTTACAGCAGCTCAAAACTATTTATCGGCACTGTTCAACCAGGTGCAGGCAATGTATAAAAATGAAAATATCTCCATTGAATTGAAATCAGTATATGTATGGGTAACTGATGATGCATATCCCAATAGTACTTCTACCGATGGTTTATATACCTTCCGGGCATACTGGAACGGGCTCAACAATAGCTACGACGGAGACCTGGCACACCTGATAACAATGGATAACAGCAGTAATGGTGGTGTAGCATATGTGGGAGTGTTGGATGCTTCTGCGAGGGATTTCTCTTATGCATATAGCGAGATCAGCGGCTCCTATGCTAATATTCCTACCTTCTCGTGGGATGTGGAAGTTGTAACCCACGAAATGGGCCATAACCTGGGCTCAAGGCATACACAATGGTGTGGCTGGGCTACGGGCCCATCGGGTAGCTGTGGATCTATAGATAACTGTGTAACACAAGAGGTAACCAACTCTTGCAACCCGTGCACCTACAAGCAATACGATAATGCACTATCCCCCGCAAGCTGGAAAGGAACTGTTATGAGCTATTGCCACCTCGTTTCACGCGGTATCAACCTGGCGAACGGCTTTGGCCCATTGCCAGGCGACCTGATACGCACCAATGTTTCAACAACACCTAACCTGAAAAGCGTATTGGATGTAACACTTACACCCACTACTATTTGTGCAGGTAACAGCGGTGCTATTACACTTACTTTTAAAACAGACACGATAGGCAGCAAACAT
>CAMLKS010000210.1 GCA_946480675.1 uncultured Bacteroidota bacterium | reverse complement strand
AGCTGCTATAGCATATAGTTTTTTCATGACCATTTATATTGTTGCGTATATAGGTTATAAAATTTGTACCAAAGCAGGTGAGAGATGCAGCAACTACTTATTAAATCAGCAGAAAGAATTTATTAAAATTCATGCAAACAAAAAACTATAATATGGATGAATTTTTGCTATATGTTTGCAGTACTAATTAGTACACCTATGATACCGGTAGAAAGGATAACCCTATCCACGGTAGCCGAAAAGTGAAAATAGAGTAGGCATCACATCACAAAAACCATGAAAAATGAAAAAGCTAATCTTCGCCCTTGCGGCAGCACTCATCATGTCTTTTAGTGCCATGGCACAAAGCAACACCGTTACCATTGATGCGGAAGGCGTAACCACTCTGGAAACGTATGGCCGCGCCCTGCTGACACAGAATGTCAATGATCCTACTATTTTTGAAACAACACCTGGATGGCCTTGCGAAGAGCAAATGACAGCAGCACTGGCAGCACGCATGCAACGATTGGCCAACGAGTGTTGTTGCCCTATTTACAATTGTGTGCAAAGCGCTGATTGTGCATGGGTATTGTACCTGTTCCGTCCTGATAACGGCTGCGATGTTGAGATTGCAGAAGGGGATTATGCCGCATATTAACGGACAACCAGGTTTATAAAAAATGAAAGCCCCGGAAATGTTTCCGGGGCTTGTTTTTTATTATCTGTTCTTAGCGAAAAGAAAATAGCCTGCAATAATTCTTATTTCAGCACATGCTCCATCCCCCAGTTCGACATCGCTTTCAGCACCGGTGACAGGCTCTTGCCCAGCTCTGTAAGCGTGTACTCTACACGCGGCGGCACTTCTTTATATTCTGTGCGTTGTATCAATCCATCGCGTTCCATTTCCTTTAGCTGCTGTGTCAGTACTTTCCTGGATACTACGGGTATGCGTGCTGCTATTTCGCCAAAGCGGCGGGTATTGCCGGTAAGGTAATACAGGATGATGCACTTCCACCTGCCGCCTATATATTCCAGTGTTGCCGTCATGGGGCAGGCTACTTCTTCATTAAAATGTGCCATTAGTTACTTTTTAGTTACCACTTTTTTGCCGGTTACCAAAAAGTAACAAAATACTTTTTGCACCCAACATCCTTTCCTTTGCCAAACAAATCTAAATCATCCATTAAAGTTCAACAAAAATTATGCAGGTGGTAAAATGGAATACAAGATGGCTGACGCTGATATGGCTGTTGGTATGTATGGCAACAGTAAGCACAGCTACGGCAGGCGATAAACAAAACAAGGTATCAAAAAATAAACAACAACAAAAATCAAAAAATAACAAAATGAAAACAGTACTAATCATCGGTATGAATCCATATACCATCGACTACAACACTCCCGAAATACCCAAGGGCCTGACGCCTGAAATGGTAGAGCAAGGCACTAATGCCATGCTGGAAAAATTGACGGGTATGGGGTATCCCGCAGAGAAATTTTTTATAGACAACGGCACTACTGATCTCAGCGGGCTTATCAGGCAATTGCAGAACAATACGTACGGTGGTATTGTAATAGGCAATGGTATCCGCAGCCTGACCGCCAATTTCCTGTTGTTCGAACAGCTCATCAACATTGTGCATGAACATGCACCCAAGTCAAAGATCATTTTTAATACCCTGCCTACCGATACCGACCAGGCGGTGAAACGGTGGTTGTAAAAATAATGTGTGAAGTATAAAAATGCCAAACCTCGGAACATTTCCGGGGCTTATTTTATACGGTAATTACTTGTGCCTTTTACGTGCCTTAAACCTTCTGCGGCGTATCCATTTTTCCAGTTCCACCGCATGGAATATTACAGCCGCCAGGCCGATGCATATCGCTAGTTCTGCCGGTGATAATGGCTGTGTTTTGAATATATCGTTGGCCCATGGCAGGTAGATAACTGCCAGCTGCAGCAGGAAGGTAAACAGGATGGCGGCTATCATATTAGGGTTTGATAAAAAGCCCTTGCGGTATATAGACTGGTAATCGCTGCGGATGGCAAAGACGTGCCCCAACTGCGATAGCGAAAGCACTGTGAATACCATTGTTTGCCAGTGTGTATCGCCAACAGCAATGGCAATGGCCTGCGTGCCTAAGGTGATGCCGGCCATAAGTATGCCCGCCCATATGATATGCCAGGCTATGCCTTCTGAAAACAGGCTTTCTGTCGATTTCCGGGGTGGGCGTTTCATTACATTGCTTTCCGCTTTTTCGGATGACAGTGCGAGGCCGGGCAGCCCGTCGGTCACCAGGTTTATCCATAATATATGGATAGGCAACAGCGGTATGGGCAGCCCCAGTAGTGGTGCCATAAATATGGTCCATATCTCGGCGCTGTTGCAGGTCATGATGTATTTTACAAACCGGCGTATGTTGTCGTATATCCTGCGGCCTTCTTTTACGGCCTTTACAATTGTTGTAAAATTGTCGTCGAGCAATATCATGTGTGCGGCCTCTTTGCTTACATCGGTGCCGGCAATGCCCATCGCCACACCTATATTGGCCACCCTTAGCGACGGTGCATCATTTACGCCATCGCCCGTCATAGCTACGTAGTGTTTTTTGCTTTGCAATGCCCGCACTATGGTCAGCTTCTGTTCGGGTGATACCCGGGCATATACCTTTATCCTTTCTATTATCTGTTGCAGTTCTTCCGGCGACATAGAAGCCAGTTCTGCACCTGTTACGGCTATATCGCCTTCATCCAGCAGGCCTATCTGCCGCGCTATGGCGGTGGCTGTCTGCAGGTGGTCGCCCGTTATCATTACCGGCACAATCCCTGCAGAACGGCACTCTGCTATTGCCTGTTTCACCTCTTCCCTTGGCGGGTCTATCATCCCTACCAGCCCTGCAAAGCTCAGTTCCTTTTCTACTGTTTCCGCACTCACAGGGTCGGGCACAGCATCCAGTATACGGAAGGCAAAAGCCAGTACCCGGTTGCCCTGCGTGGCCATTTCTTCTGCTTGTTGCAATATGCCATCTACGGATGGTTCATCGGCCAGCAACTGTGTAATGGTTTCTACCGCGCCTTTGGTTATAGCTATAAAACCATCTTCATAGCTATGAATGGTGGTCATGCACTTACGGTCTGAATCGAAGGGAAGCTCTGCCACCCTGGGCATCAATTGATGCAGCTTCTTCAGCACCCGCTCCGAATAGTTGTGGATGATATAATTTACGAGTGCTATCTCTGTAGGGTCGCCCGTATGCGTGCCATTGCCGATGGGTTGCACATCGTGGTTCACGGCCATAGCACATTCCAGCAAAGAAATATCATCATGCAACTGCACATCGGTATCATACGGTGTTACAGTTGTTACCGTCATTTTGTTCTGGGTGAGTGTGCCGGTTTTGTCTGAACAGATAAAACTGACCGACCCTAATGTTTCCACCGCAGGCAATTTGCGGATGAGTGCTTTTTTCTTCACCAGTCGTTTAGCGCCCTTGGCCAACGATATGGTAATGAGCGCGGGCAGGGCTTCGGGTATGGCAGCCACCGCCAGCGATATGGCTACCAGCAGCATATTTACCGGCTCCTCGCCACGCAGCAGCCCCACACCAAACAACAGCACACAGATGCCGATGATGAGCCATGATAGTTTTTTGCCGAAATCGCCCAGGCGCTGTTGCAGCGGTGTGGCCGTTTCTTCTTCCTGCAGCATACCGGCTATACGGCCCAGTTCCGTTTGCATACCGGTGGCCACTACTACACCGGTGCCGCGGCCATAGGTTACGGTAGTGCCTTTAAAGGCCATGTTCACCCTGTCGGCCAGGGCGTGCGTATCGCCACTAAGGCTTTCGGTGATTTTATCTATTGCTGCCGATTCCCCCGTTAGCGAAGATTCTTCGATGCGCAGGGCATGTACCTCTGTAAGCCGCATATCTGCCGGCACCAGGTTGCCCGCTTCCAGCAGCACTATATCGCCGGGTACTAATTGGGTAGTGGGTATATGTTGCAGTGCATTGTTCCGTATAACGCGGGCATCGGGTGTTGCCAATTGCTTTAAGGCATCCATTGCTTTTCCGGCCCTGTATTCCTGTATGAAGCCTATAATAGCATTCAGCAGCACGATGACCAAAATGATGATAGCATCCGTCATATCGCCGGCGATGGCCGATATCACTGCGGCTACCAGCAGCACCAGTATCATAAAATCTTTATACTGCCGAAGGAAAAGTAACCAGGGTGGCCGCTTCTTTTTTTCCGTTAGCCGGTTGGGGCCATATTGGGCCGTCTTCTGTTCTACCGCGCTGTCGGAGAGCCCTTTGCCGGAAGTTTCCAGCAGGTCCATTACTTTATCTATGCTAAGCCCGTGCCAATTTTCCATAACGAACAGCTGCTGTGTTTACTATACTAAGTTCGGGATTTGAATGATAGGGTAGACTGATAAAAAAGAGTGCCAGTAGTAGAAGGGCTTTATTTTTAAATAAAGCCTCATGTTCTGTATTTTAATTGGGTCGCAAAAAAAATGCGATGTAGATGATGGTTGTAGTACATCAACTGTATTTTCTTTTTTGTTTTAAGCTCATAGGGTCATCTATGGTTTTATAATTACCATTTTTATCTGGCAAATGAATTTTATAAGGCTCACGTTGTTGATTAATCGTTTTTCTTGCTTCATAAAAAGCAGTTAGATCACCCGTTAGAAAACTTTCACCATATTTAAGTAAATCTCCACTGGCTTTTTTAATGCTTGACGATACTTTATCCTCATATGGGAAATCATATGAACTAATATTAGCTCCCGTATCCATTGTTTTAGCTAATGCCCACAATGCAATTGAATTCCAGTCAGATTCGGTAAAGTTTTCGCTATCACCTTCGCCCAATACTATATTGTAGCAATATGGATAGTCCCTAAGATAGGTTGTACTATTTACTTTAATATACCTCTTATCTTTTCTGTAAACAATGCTTGTTATATACGTTTCAACTACAACCTTTCGTAGTGAAAAGCCGTATACTTCTATTGCAGAACCGACAAGTTCCAAAACAGTGTCAGAAAATAAGAGTTGTTCCCGAGACGGTTTTTTTGTTTTAACTATTACACCTTCTGATTTCTTATTCCTTTTA
>CAMLKS010000209.1 GCA_946480675.1 uncultured Bacteroidota bacterium | reverse complement strand
GGCGACATGCGGCCTTCCATATGCCATGCTTTGTACAGGGCATCCAGCGGCACATCTGCCTCATGCACTTTCATCCTGGCTTGTGCTTGCTTCGGTTCTGCCGGTAAAGAGCGGTTATACTTTTCGCCCGCAGGTATGCCCCCAAACCATTTTTCGGCCAGTTGCTTTACTTGTTCGGTCGTTACATTGCCGGCCACACACAGTATGGCATTAACGGGACGGTAGTGTTTGTAAAAGAACGCCTTCACATCATCCAGTTGCGCTTCCTCAATATGTTTTAGTTCCTTGCCTATCGTCATCCAGCGGTAGGGGTGCGTAGTATAGGCCAGCGCCCGCAGGTGTTCCCAGGTATCGCCATAGGGTTTGTTGATGTAATGCTCTTTGAACTCTTCACATACTACCTTGCGCTGCACATCCAGGCTTTTTTCACTGAAGGCCAGCGCATTCATACGGTCGCTTTCCAGCCAGAAGGCCGTTTCAATATTGGCCAGCGGCAGTTGTATGTAATAGTTAGTTATGTCGTTAGTAGTATAGGCATTATTCTCACCGCCTGCCATCTGCAGGGGTTCATCATATTCGGGAATATTTTCAGAGCCACCAAACATCAGGTGCTCAAACAGGTGGGCAAAGCCGGTGCGGTCGGGGCTTTCGTCCCTTGCGCCAACATCATACAGCACATTTACGGCTACCATAGGGGTAGTGTCGTCTTTGTGTACCAATACACGTAATCCATTATCCAGCGTAAATCGTTCGAAGTGCAACATGCGTCTATCAGAAAAACCTCAAAGTTAATGGTTTGGGGTTATCGTTTATCAATACTATCAATCCCCTTCCATATCTTCCCACAGCATCGATGTAAGGCCTTTTCTTGACGGCCCTGTCAGCAGTGCACCATTGCAGCTAAAGCGGGACCCATGACAAGGGCAGTCCCAGCTTTTCTCTGCATTGTTCCAGGCTACCAGGCAGCCTGCGTGAGGGCATACCGGGTCAAGCGCATGTATTTTGCCATTATCGTCCTTGTACAGGGCTACTTTCTTGTCTTCCCATTTAGCCAGTACCGCATCACCCGGAGCCAATTCAGCCAACTGGCTAACCTTTTCGTAGCTAAAACGCATGCCTATAAACTTGCTGATGACATCTGCATTCTCCTTCACAAATTCTTTAAAGCCGGCAATAGGTTTGATGCGCGATGGCGATAACAAATCGGCGTACATGTTGGGTTGTTCCATCAGCAGGTCGCAAAGGATGATACCTGCCAGCGAACCGAGTATCATACCATTTCCGGAATACCCGGTAGCGGTGTATGTATCTGTATGGCCGGGCAGCAGGCCGATATACGGTAGGCCATCTGCGCTATTGAAGTATTGGGAAGACCATTTATAATCTATGGAATCTATATCGTAAAGATTATGCAGGTAGGCTTCCAGTTCGCGAAAGCGTTCCTGTGTGTTGACATCATCACCTGTTTTATGATCGCAACCACCGGCGATAAGGTATTTTTTACCATCTACTTCCTGTGTGCGGAAATAGTGATACGGATCTTTCAGGTCGTATATGAGCCCTTCGGGGTATTCGCCTGAGCGCAGGGTGAAAGCTGCAGCATAACTGCGATAAGGTGCACACCTGAAATGCAGCAGGTTGACACCCGGCGGTATGTGCGTGGCATATACCAGCTTGCGTGCCTTTATTTCGCCCAGCGATGTATCGGCAGTAAAATATTCATCGTGCGTAGTGCTGTTCACCATACAGTATTGCAGCAATACGCCACCTTCCTGTTCATAGGCTTTGGCAAGACCGTAGATGTATTTTGTAGCATGAAATTGTGCCTGTTGTTCTATCATACAGGCTTTGCGATAAGTCAGAGGTGTAGGTACCTGAGGCACAAAAATAGCCTGCACACCAGCCCTGTTGGTGGCTTCTACCATAGTTTCCAGCATTTGCTGTTCCTGTATTGTTTCTGCTATCAGGTAGGCCGGTTTATAAGAAAAACTACAGTCGATGTTATACTGCGAAATAAGTTTTTCTATCATCACCAGTGTTTCTTTCAGGCCAATAGCTATGTGTTGTGCTGCTTCTTTGCTGAAGTTCTTTTCTATCTGATCGTAAGAACTATCGAGGGTGGTATTGAGGTGAGCTGTGGTGCCACCTGTGGTGCCGAAGCCTATATTGTGGGCTTCGGCCAGTATGCATTTTTTACCAGATTGTTGCAGTAATAAGGCAGTTGTGAGGCCGGTAATACCGCCGCCTACAATCAGTACATCGTATACTTCATTCCTATTCCATTGGTTGACAGGCTGATATTGCTCCATGCCATGTTGCCATAGGCTTTTCATGTTTCCATCGCGTTTCATACCGGGGTTTTTGATACGCCTTACAGGATAAAAAACCCTGCCATAATGCCAATAAAAAAGCCCGCCGATTGGCAGGCTTTTTAAGCATTTTTGCTATTCCATCTTTTCTGATGTGCTGTTGGCTTTTTCTTTTTCTATCCTTCCCCTTCTTATGGGGTTGGCGGTGTTGGCGGCATATTCCCGGCGCTGGCGCAGCAGGTCTATAGCCTGGAACAAAGCCTCGCGGAAGGATGACGGGTCTGCAATATTCTGCCCTGCAATATCGAAGGCCGTACCATGGTCGGGCGATGTGCGGATGGCAGGCAGCCCCGCTGTATAGTTCACACCCTCGCCATGTGCTATGGTCTTAAAAGGTATTAGCCCCTGATCGTGATACATGGCCAGTACTGCATCGAACTGCAGGAAGCTGCTGCGTGCAAAGAACGCATCGGCACTGTAAGGCCCGTATACTAAATGCCCCTGTTGCTGCATGGTTTCAATAGCAGGCTTTATTATTGCTTCATCTTCATTGCCTATCTGGCCGCCATCGCCCGCGTGTGGGTTCAGGCCCAGTACGGCTATTTTAGGCTTATCTATGCCAAAGTCTTTAATGAGGCTTTCTTTCAAAATGCCCAGCTTGGTTAGTATCAGTTCTTTGGTAATAGTATCGGCCACCTTAGCTACGGGTATGTGTTCTGTAACCAATGCTACGCGCAGGTTATCGGTATACAACATCATCACCACATCCTTTGCGCCAAATTTCTCTTTCAGGAAAGGTGTATGGCCGGTATATGGAAAATCGGCAGACTGCGTATTGTTCTTATGTATCGGTGCGGTAACAATGGCATCCAGTTCCCCATCCTTCAGGCATTGTGCAGCCACCTGTAAAGAGCGGACTGCATATTTACCACTCAGCTCTGTAAGTACGCCCGGTTGTAGGGGTACTTCTTCTTCCCAGCAATTGAAGATGTTTACCTGTTTAGGGTTCAGCTTGGTTAGGTCTTTCGTACTGGTAAAGTTGAACGGGTGTTCGGTATTGGCACTTTTCCTGTAAAAGTTGATAACCTTATTAGATGCAAATACTACAGGCGTGCACAGGTCCAGTATGCGGTTATCGGCCAGTGTTTTGATGATAACCTCCGGGCCTATGCCATTCAGGTCGCCGGTAGTAATGCCTATAATTGGTTTTTCTGTATGAGATTGCATGGGCAATGTTCTATTGTCTAAAAAAATTATGCTTTACCGTAGTGCATCAGGAAATCGAGCAGCATGCGCATACCATATGCTGTGCCACCTGCGGGCATATAATGACGCTTAGATGTAGCAAATGATACGCCGGCTATATCGAAGTGCATCCACGGATAGTCTGTAAAGTATTCGAGGAACTTACCTGCCGTAATAGCACCACCCGATGGCCCGCCTACATTTTTCAGGTCAGCTATTTCAGATTTTATCAGGTCACCATACTCTTCCCACAGCGGGTATTCTACCAGGCGTTCATACTGGCGGTTGCCGCTATCGCGCAGTGCCTGTTTTGTATTATCGCCTGCAGTACCCATACACACAATACCATGCTCGCCTACCGCTACCGAAGCAGCACCTGTCAGCGTAGCAAAGTCTACCACCAGCTCCGGTTTGTAACGTTTGGCCCAATGCAGCGCATCGGCCAGCACCAGTCGGCCTTCGGCATCGGTATTCAGTACTTCTACAGAAACACCACTGTACATGGTTATCACATCGCCCGGGGTGTATGCATCTTCGCCGGGGCGGTTATCGGTAGCAGGTACCAGTGCTATGATGTGCAGGGGCAGTTTCATTTTGGCAATGGCATACATGGCGCCACTCACCAATGCAGCGCCACTCATGTCACTCTTCATGCGGTCCATAGATGCAGGCGTAGGCTTCAGGCTCAGACCGCCCGTATCGTACACAATGCCTTTACCCACCAGCACGATGGGCTTTTTATTGATGGCCTTTACAGGCTTGTATTCCATAATGGTGAAGGTAGGAGGCTGTATGCTACCGCGGTTTACGGCCAGTATGCCACCCATCTTTTCCTTCACTATCTGTGCCTTGTTCAGCACCGTTACTTTAAAACCCGCTTCTTTGCCCAGCTGTGCTATTTCTTTAGAAAGCTGTGTTGCACTAAGGTAATTCACCGGCTCATTTACTAGTGTGCGGGCACGGTATATAGCCTGGTTGATGTAAGTAAGCTGGTTCAGTTCTTTTACGGTTATCGATTGCTTGTCGAACGCTATCGTATTAAGTGCATTGGTTATCTTTTTAGCATCGCTGCGATACTTTGTAAACTGGTAACCGGCCAGCGATATACCTTCTGCCATTACATAAGCAGCATTGGCTGTAGCGCTCAGGTTGGTGATGGTAATATCCGCCAGTTTATGCTTCTGGAAGATAGCCTGCCACTGGGCGCCGGCTTTACGGCAGGTTTCTGTGGCTATCCATTCGGTAGCTTTTGGTTTCAGCAAATAGATGAATATAAAATGGCCATACTGGTTGATGGTTATTTGTACATCCTCCTTTTTTATAGCTTCTTCGGCGTATTTCAGTTCGGCTGCATTGAGTGATTTTATTTGCTGCAAGGCTTTCGCATCATCTATGATATACAGGTTATTTTTTCCTGTGCTTTTCTGAACTATCTTGAATTCCATTGGCTGTATTGTCAAATTAAGGTGCAAAGTTATACTTAAGCACGATAGTTTGATAAGTTTAAAACTAACTTTGGCATTCGCATAGAGGATGTATAAAGATTAATTTCAATAAT
>CAMLKS010000208.1 GCA_946480675.1 uncultured Bacteroidota bacterium | reverse complement strand
GATGTTGGGTTAGGGCTGGCGCTAACTTTAAAGGCCCCGTGCAATGTGCTAATACCGGTAGTATGCCCATTTTTAAAGCCAATGTTCAACCAAGGCACCATTTTGCAAGAGATGTATTCACCACTGTTTTCATATGTGACAGTACTGAATAAATCAGGCGTATTATCATTCTGGCCAGAAAGTGCTACGCCCCTCAAAATATTTGAATTAGAAGCATTATTCTGCTCCATCACCCAATACCTGTCATTAATATAGTTATTATTATTTTCCAGTATCACACCTACGTACGCCCTGTCCCATACTAAACTGGATGCTGTAAGCGATGGGTGCATAATGCTCCATGAATAATGGATGTATCCAGGCGTCCTGTCAAACGCGACAACCGGATAATCGTTTTTATATGCTCTCATATCAGCCATAGGCCCCGGTGCAAGCATACTACCATCGTTCAGAGAATGGTGTACAGGCAGCATATTGTTTACCCTTACAGATGCAAATATCAGATGGTTTCCACCCGGCTGTTCAGCCATTACGGTATAGCTCCAATCATCATCTGTTGCATTATCCGGACAATCGATACGTGGATACTGCATGACATTACCCGGCGCTGCCATATCTTCTATTACCGGGGCTATCGGCGACCCTGCAATGACGTTATTGAAATTGATAACCGCTTCTTCAACCTGAGCACCTGTTGAGCCGTTGCCAAGGTTGAGATATGTGTAGTGAGCATTTAAACCCGCATTGGAATTACACAAAGCTACATCCGGCATTCTAGCAGGGTCATTCAATATTACGGTAAATGATGAGTTAACAGTAGGTATTGAACCTGTACTAGCAATACCACCTGCACTGTATATCTTATTATTCTCTTCCCAGGTGAGTACAAATGTATTCAGGCTATTACAGTCAAGATTAATCCTGGATTGTGTATTGCCTGCGGTAGCAGTTGACAGTGACGAAAGCCCCGTTAAGCTGACACTGCTGGCACCGGTAGGATCTATACTGTAAAAAGCTACCTGGTGCCCTACATTGGGATCCCAGAATGCCAATACAATTTGCACATCTCCGTTAGCTTGCTGCACCAGGCCTATATCCATATTTCTCATAATGGCACCGACATAAGGTGTTGGCATTGACTGGTACCCGGTAAGCCAACCGCCACTACCACTGAGGTCGCGTAACGCCCATGCAAAGCCCCAGTTAGTATTTGGTAAACTTACACCATCAAAGCAATGCACATATACATCATATACATTGCTGTTGTTGAACAACACATTTCCAAAGCTGTAACAATTAGTAAGGTTGGCATACTGCGAAACATTGGCAACATTCGGATAATACACATCCGCGTAAGAGGCATTTAAAAATGGTTGTGCATTTGATCTGGACAGTGAGCATACGGAAAGCACTATGCCTAACGCAAGACAGATTTTTTTCATGGTTTGATGTTTTTAGTATGTGATTTATGTGATAAGAACAAAAGTAAAGGGTAACCTTAAATGAAAATACCCGTTAAAAAACGGGTATGCAAAAATATGAACCTATCGAAAATAAAAATGCTCCACACTTTAACTATGCAGGCCGTTTATTTTTCTGTTGCAGCAAACTTACCATTATTTTTTGCCTGCAGTAATCATTTCTTCATTGAAAACAGCACATCTGCATATTCAGGTGTTTTATCAAATACGCGTTTAGCATAGGGGCACAGCGGCAATATTTTATAATCCTTTTCGCGTGCCCATTCTACCGCTTCTTTTACCAGCAGCTTACCCAGCCCTTTGCCTTCTTGCGAAGGGTCTACTTCCGTATGCTCTATGATAAACATACCCTCGCCTGAAAAAACATAGACCATCTCCGCTATACGTTGGCCGTTATCTTCTATATAAAAAACACCCTTTTTACTATCGTATTCGTTTTGTACCGTTACCATTTCTGAAAGCATTTAGACAGGCAAGATAATATTTCTATCTTTCATGCCTGTTATCGCCCCATAAACATGAGTCACCCGCTTTCTATTTTTTTATTACAACTCATCATTATCATTGTTGCCTCACGCATATTTGCATACTTGTTCCGAAAAATAGGGCAGCCCGCAGTAATGGGAGAAATCATAGCAGGCATTGCATTGGGGCCATCGTTACTGGGTACACTATTCCCTGCCTATACTGCATTTGTATTTCCCGCCTCATCCCTGGGCAACCTGCAAATGCTGAGCCAGGTAGGCCTGATACTCTTCATGTTTGTAATAGGCATGGAGCTGGACCTGAATATCATCAAGGCAAAAGCCAGGGCTGCCACACTTATCAGTGTTACCAGCATTATTATACCCTATGCATTGGGTGTAGGGCTGGCATTTGGCATGTACAAAACATATGCACCTGCCCATGTACCATTTCATGCCTTTGCATTGTTTATGGGCATTGCCATGAGTATTACAGCCTTCCCCGTACTGGCACGCATTATCCGCGAAAGGAAGATAGGCGATACCCGGCATGGCACGATAGCCATCACCAGTGCTGCGGTAGATGATGTTACGGGTTGGTGCATACTGGCCATTGTAATAGCCATTGTGAAAGCGCAGGATATGTCTTCTGTGTTGTATTCTATAGCCGGTGCTGTCGCTTATGTATGCGTGATGCTGTTTATTATTCGCCCGCTGCTGAAAAAAATAGCTACACAGGCGGGGAATGGCATCATCAAGCAATCTTCGATAGCCATCATTTTCATCATACTATTGCTAAGTGCATGGAGTTGCGAGGTAATAGGTATCCATGCTTTATTCGGTGCATTTATGACCGGTGTAGTGATGCCACTGGAGTGGGATTTTCGCAAAATTATCATCAACAAAATAGAAGATGTAGCGTTGTTGCTATTACTGCCTATCTTCTTTGTGCTGACAGGCTTGCGCACGCAAATAGGGCTACTGAATAATGGCACGTTATGGGCGGTTTGTGCATTGATAACGTGCCTTGCCGTTGCCGGCAAACTGGGCGGCAGCGCGGTGGCAGCAAAAATAACCGGCGAATCGAACTATACCAGCCTTGCTATTGGTGCTTTGATGAATACACGCGGCTTGATGGAACTCATTGTATTGAACATCGGCTACGACCTGGGCATTCTTACTGCAGAGGTATTTACCATGATGGTGATGATGGCGCTTGTCACTACGCTGATGACCAACCCGATCCTCAATCTATTAAACAGGATATATCCTGAAGCAAACTAATCTTTCTTATTATAATCGCCGCGCGAGAAGAATTTTTCAATAAGGCAATACAGGAATACAAAGAAGTAACGGCTACCCATTTCCTTTATCTTCAGGTTTGATTTTCCGTATTTCCTGTTAGTCCAGCTGTTGGGCAATACCGTAAAACTATAACCACGTATTACTGCCTTCAGCGACATTTCCAGCGTCAGGTTGAAATGCGGGGAAAGGATGGGTGCCAGTCCTTTTATGGTTTCTTTTTTGTACAGTTTAAAAGCATTGGTAAAATCATTGTACGGTATCCTGAATACGACGCGCACGGCATTGTTTACAAAACGGTTCAGTATCAGCTTATGGCGGGGATAGTCTATTATCTTGCCCCCCCTCATAAACCGGCTACCGAATACACAGTCATAATTACCTTCTGCCATCTTGCGATAAAAAGCAACCAGGTCATCCGGCGAGTCCGACATATCGGCCATCATGATGGCTACGCAGTCGCCTGTAAAGCGTTCCAGCCCGTAACGGATGGCATAGCCAAAACCATTAGGACCCGGGTTGGTATAGTAAACCAGTGTAGGTATTTGCTGAGATAGTTGTTCCAGCACCTGCAGGGTATTGTCTTTTGAATTGTCATTGGTCACAACAATTTCGTGGGGTATGCCTGCATCCTTCAGTTTAGCGTGCAGCACAGGCAAGCTTTCCGGCAGCGATTGCTCTTCATTATATGCCGGAATAACAACGGATAACTTCATAGTACTATCGCCCCAAAATTAAGCTGTTACCCTTTGTTGAAATGCCTGGTGTATCTGGCTCAGGATGTCTTCTACATTGTAATGCAGCTTCCATCCCGGATAGTGTGATTCAAATTTAGAAGTATCACTTATCCACCAGATATGGTCGCCTATCCTGTTCGTTTCAGAATAAGAATAGTTCATCAGCTTACCTGTTATCTTTTCGCAGATAGCGATAGCTTCTGTCATAGAACAGTTGGAGAATCTGCCACCACCGGCATTGTACACTTCGCCCTGGCGTGGTGCCTGGTGGAAATGCCAGAACATATTTACAAGGTCCCATGCATGTATATTATCGCGTACCTGCTTGCCTTTGTAGCCAAATACGGTATAATGATCGCCTGTAATAGCACATTTCATCAGGTACGAAAGGAATCCGTGCAATTGTGTACCGCTATGGTTTGGCCCTGTAAGGCAACCACCACGGAAGATGCCCACATTCATACCAAAATACCGACCATACTCCTGTGCTACCACATCTGCCGCTACTTTAGAAGCCCCAAACAGGGAATGCTTCGTATGGTCTATACTCATCAGCTCATCTATACCTTTTGCAAAATACGGATGGCTTTCATCTATCTCCCAACGTGTTTCTTTTTCTACCAGTGGCAGGTAATTAGGCGTATCGCCGTATACTTTGTTGGTAGATGTGAATATGAATGTCGCATTCGGACAATGCTTACGTGTCATTTCCAGCAGGTTCAGCGTGCCATTGGCATTGATGGTGAAGTCTGTAATAGGCTCACGTGCTGCCCAGTCGTGACTGGGTTGTGCTGCCGTATGTACTATCAGTTCTATATCTGTACCGTATTGGGAAAATATAGCATCCAGGGCCTCTATATCGCGTATATCTGCTGCATTATGCTCGAAATTGGCAATGGCCTCTACAAGGCGTGTAGTATTCCATTCGGTAGATGCATCTGCACCAAACAAATACTTACGCATGTTATTGTCTATACCTATTACTTTATCAAACTTATCGGCAAAAAACGCTACGGACTCACTACCTATCAAGCCCGATGAACCTGTAACCAAACAAACCTTTGCCATTTATTAAAAATTATTATCTACAATGTTTTATAGCGTGTAATATACAAGACGTAAACGGAACGGCAAATGTAG
>CAMLKS010000207.1 GCA_946480675.1 uncultured Bacteroidota bacterium | reverse complement strand
ACCGTAGACTTTATTATAGTTGATAAGGTTATTTACCAGGAAGAAAAACACAACGGTAGTCAGCAAGCTCATCACAGTGGCAAAAACACTGCCCGGCGACACAAACTTGAAACGATGTGTAAGGGAAGGGCCGTAAGAATAAATGATAGAAATAGTACTGAATACCAACCCTACCAGTATCAAACCACTGAATATCTTTACGGCTATTACGTTATTAAATATCTTCAGAATAATATCATTCACCGCCTCCGTCTGCAGGATAAGGGCAGCCAGGGAGATAATAACAACACATATAGTCATCAATGTTAGCTTGATGGCTGTCCATCGCCTTTTAAGCGCAGAACGTTTTACATACACTTTCAGGCCGCGGTCGAAGCTATTCATGAGTCCCATCATGCCATTTGAAGAAAACATGATGGTCATTAAGATACCGAACGACAGGAGGTCGGCATGCTGGTTGTTCATAAAATCGATAAACACATTGGTGAAGGTGCGTTCGATATTAGGATTCGGTGCCAGCAGGTCTATGATGTCTATGATGGTTTGCTCCACATCGCCCAATGGCAGGTACGGCACCAGGGCAAAAAGGAACAGCAATGTTGGCGGTATGGCCATCAGGAAGTTGTACGTTACCGCTGCCGCACGCATGTTTATCTGCGTATTGTTTATCTCGCGAAAAAAGAAACGGGCGACATTGTATAATGACACCCCGTGAAATCCCGGCAAGACCGTACGCTTCGCCCACGACGATACGGTACGTACAAAGGCGTGATTAATAATAGCGGACTCCAGTCTTGTCATACCGCAAATTACGGTCAAAGATTGCTTTGAATGAAATCTGTCATCCTTTTATATAGGTGATGACGTGTATTGCCGCCGGATATGCCATGTGCCTTGTTAGGGTAATACTCCCCGTCAAAATCCTTATTAGCCTTTATCAGGGCATCTGTGAGCATTACTGCATTCTGAAAATGCACGTTATCATCTGCCGTACCGTGTATCAGCAGAAATTTACCTTTCAGGTTGGCAGCCATCTTTTCAGGGGCATTGTCATCGTAGCCCTGCGGGTTTTCTTTTGGTGTGCGCATATAGCGCTCGGTATATATATTGTCGTAGTACTTCCAGTTGCTCACCGGTGCTACAGCAATGGCCATTTTAAATACATCACTGCCTTTGAACAAGCAAGTACTACTCATGAAACCACCATAGCTCCATCCCCAAATGCCAATGCGACTTTTATCAACATAGGGCTGATTAGCTAAATAACGGGCGATGCTGATCTGGTCATCGCTTTCATATTTACCCAGTTGCAGGTAGGTTTTCTTTTTGAATGCTTCGCCACGGAAGCCGGTACCTGTACCGTCGGCGCAAAAAATGATGTACCCTTTTTCAGCGAGCATCTGGTGCCAGAAGAAATCGCGTATCGGGAAACGGTCTGCTACTTCCTGCGAACCGGGGCCACTGTATTGATACATGAGTACCGGGTACTTTTTGTTCGCATCAAAATTGGGCGGCGTTATCATCCATGCATTGAAAGTTGTGCCATCCTCACCGGTTACCTGCTTGAAGCTAATGGTGCCAAGCTCGTACTGCTGCATAGTTTCCTTCAGTTCCTTATTATCTTCCAACGTGCGCAGTATCTTGCCTTTATTATCTATCAGGCTGAATACCGGGGGCTGGTCGAGTCTTGAGTGTTTATCCAGGAAATAATTGTAACCTTCTACCTTAGTGATGGCGTGTGTACCGTCCGTGCCTGTCAACGTCTTTTTGCCTTTGCCATCCCAACTTATGGAGTACATTTTACGCTCCAAGGGTGTTTTTTCAGCAGCTGTATAGTACACTACTTTACGTTTTTCATCCACACCTATAATGTCTGCTATATCGAATTTACCGGGTGTCAGGTCGGTTAGCTTCTTCTTTTTCCAGTCCCAACGATATAGGTGGTTATATCCATCGCGGTCGCTATCGGAAAGAAAAGATGAATTATCAGGCAGGAAAGCAAGGTTATCATTTACCTCTACGTACGATTTATTTTCTTCTGTATATACAACTTGCGTGGCACCCGTTAATGCATCTGCAAACAGCAATTCCAGCTTATTTTGCAGGCGGTTCATACGGTATATGCATAGCTGCGAAGGGTCGTTGGTCCATTTGATGCGCGGTACATACTGGTCGGTTTCCGTACCAAGGTCGGCATTAACGGTGGTTTTTGTTTTAGTATCATACAGTTTTATCTGAATGACAGAATTGGGCTCTCCTGCTTTGGGATATTTGTAAGTGTAGTTATCAGGATACAGGTCGAAGTATTTAGGCATGATAAATAATGGCACGCCCGACTCATCAAACCGGTAATAAGCGATATACTTGCCATCGGGCGACCATGAGAAGGCCTGCGAAAAGCCAAACTCTTCTTCATACACCCAATCGCAGTTACCATTTATTATCTTGTTCCATTCGCCATCGGTAGTTACGGCATCTACACTACCGCTTTCCAGGCTCATGATGTATAGATTATTGCTTTTTACATAAGCCAGTTGCTTATTATCGGGCGATAAGGTAGCATGCAGCACTTTGTCATTGCTTACCTTGCGGATGGTGCCTGCCGCTATATCATATAGATATACATAGTTCAAAGCAGAGCGGCGGTAAATATGTTCTGTACCTGACTTCAGCAGCAGAAATTTCTCATCCTTACTGAAGCTATAGTCATCTATCGTAATGGCCTTGCCATCTACCGGGTGTGCCTGGTTATCGAAAAGGATGGTACCTGCTTTACCGCTGGCTACATCATAGGTACGAATCAGTTGTTTATTGCCTTCTGCATCCAGTTTGGTGTAGGTCTTGCCATCCTTCATGCCATTAAAGCCGGGTACACTTTTTATCCTGAAAGTATTGTTCTTAAACAGGTCATCCAGTGTTATTTGCTTCTTAGCCGTTTGCGCAAGGGATACCTGGCAGATAAATGCTGCCAGCAACAACCACGTATATTTCATAACCGAATAATATATAGATGGATCAAAAATACACTCCCTGCTGCGTAGATTAAAATACAAAAGCGTGAGAAACAGGGTGAAAATGAAAAAGCCCGGCGCAGGGCCGGGCTTTCGGATATATTCCTGAAATTCGATTAATAGTCGATAGTAGCCTGGATACCCCTATCAATCAGGGCTTCCGCCTTAGGGCGCAGAAACTCAAAGCTACCTCTTTTCACACCGCATTTTCCTTTGTGGTGAATGATAAGTGCACACTGTTCGGCCTGTTCAGGATAGTGTTCACATATTTCCATCAGTGAATCGATAACATGGTCGAATGTGTTTACATCATCGTTCCATACTATCAGGCTGTGGTGTTCGGCCACAAGCACATCCTGTTCCGCATCTTCCTGTGTTTGCCAACGGGTACTCATATGCTTATGCAGTTTTTTTTGCAAATATAGGATATTTCGTGTTTTGACGCATGAAGACAGCAACAATATCTTTGCAAAATGTTTTCAAAAAAATCGATGGAAGAACTGGGCAGGCAGGATGCCGAAACAGCTAAAGGTGCAGCTAAACATCCTGTCATTGTGATATTGGATGATGTGCGTAGTATGCACAATGTAGGCGCTGCCTTCCGTACCTGCGATTGCTTTGCAGCCAGCGCGCTGTACCTGTGCGGTTATACCCCTACCCCGCCCCATCGCGATATACATAAAACAGCACTTGGCGCTACCGATACGGTAAGCTGGAAACACTTTGCCACCACTATGGATGCCGTGCAGGATGCTAAGGACGCAGGTTATAAAATATATGCAGTAGAGCAGGCACATAACAGCACACAGCTACAGGATTTCAATTGGGATGGGCAAACGCGCATAGCATTGGTATTTGGCAACGAAGTAAGTGGCGTGAATGAAGAAGTGCTGGCTATGGCAGATGGCTGCATAGAGATACCCCAATGGGGTGCTAAACACTCTTTGAATATATCTGTAAGTGTAGGCATCGTGCTTTGGGAGCTGGTAAGGTAATACCGATATAGATAAGTACAATCTGCCGGATAAAGGCATTCCTTTAATTTGCCTGCCAAAACATTTTGACTTATGACCTTGGCAGAAACATATACCAATCAACTGAAACACGTAGCAGCAGCCAACAAGCGTATGCTGGAACGTATACCTGCAGATAAGCTGGACTGGAAACCGCATGCAAAATCAATGAGCCTGGGGAGGCTTGGCATGCATATAGCCGAGCTGCCTGCTTGGGTAAACCGTTTGCTGGAAGCAGATCATTTCGATTTTTTTGCCACCCCATACAAACCTAATGTCCCTGATAGCCTTGAGCAAATCTTGCAGGAATATGAAACAAGATTAGCAGCAGCTATAGATGCATTAAGCCAGGCAACAGATGAGCAACTGCAACAGCACTGGCAACTACGCAAAGGTGAAACGGTACTTTTTGACCTACCACGCACCAGCGTATTGAGAAACGAGCAACAGCACATGGTACATCATAGAGGACAACTGTCTGTATACCTGCGCCTGCTGGATGTACCGGTGCCCGGCATCTTCGGCCCCAGCGCCGATGAGCGATAAAAAGCGTAACTTTCAAGTTATACAGGCAGATGTGATATACCGGTTTTATATACTTTGTTTAGTGCTTTGTTCTCATGTAGCTACTGCACAGGAAACATTTATTGGCGTACGCCAGGGAACCTCCCTGTGGCTCAATAAAAGCTATTATTCCTCCAATGCCATTAATTTATACCCACAACGGTTTACCTGGGATAAACAGGTATTCATACGCAGAAATACCAGAGGTAAATGGAGTTGGGAGGCCGGTATTAAACATTACAAGACCAAAGACATCATAACCACAGAGAACCTGGAAGAGCCACCCAGGCAAACTGTGACAGACAATCACCTGCAGGCAGATATGACAGTGCAATATGATGTAACCTACCCTTTAACCGGCTATTTTTTACCGGTGCTGCGGCATATGCGCACTTACCTGGGGCTTAGTATCATACCCGTAATGCAGTTTACCGAAAACAAAACTACCGGGCAAAAAGACAATAGCTTTATGCTGATGAGCGGGCTTACCTATACGCATACCATACCCGTAGGCAAGCGCTTCCTGTTCAGCTCAGTGCTT
>CAMLKS010000206.1 GCA_946480675.1 uncultured Bacteroidota bacterium | reverse complement strand
AAATAACCTTATCAACTATAATAAAGTCTATGGTTCCATCGGTACGCTGATAGCCTTTATGATATGGATATGGCTTATTACCATGGTATTGTTATTAGGTTACGAACTTAACGTGAGTATCTTACTCGGGAAATTTGAAGATGTATCTGAGGAAAAAAGGAATTAGTATAACAGCAGTAGCTGCATGGTGTGTGCTGCAGGCGTGCAGTAGTGAAGATCGGTTGCCTGCCAAGGTAACATTTACAGAGCATGTGGCACCAGTGCTGTACAACAATTGCGCCGTTTGCCATCGCCCCAATGGTGGTGCACACTTTAATCTTATTACCTACCAGGATGCTAAAAAATATGCAACAGGCATGGCCTATGTTACTAAGGCTCGTATTATGCCGCCCTGGCCCGCCGACCCGCATTATACCGAATTTGTAGGCCAGCGCGTAATGAGCGAAAGGGATATACAGATACTGGATAAATGGGTAAAAGATGGACTGGAAGAAGGCCCGGCAGATAAGATGCCCGTACTGCCCGATTTTCCTAATGGTTCAACGGTAGGCATACCCGATTTGCGCATTCCCGTGAAACCATATTTTTTACCTGCCAATAGCAGCGATAAGTTCCTGTTGGTAAAGGTGCCTTTTGAGCTACCCGAAGATAAATATGTAAGCCTTGTAGAATTTGTAGCAGGAAATACTAATGTAGTGCACCATGTAAATGGCGATATGGTGAAGTACGATTTTGATAAGAAAAAGGATGTATATGCGGGAGCGCAAATACTGGATATGGTAGAAGATAGTACCATTAAGCAGGCATACGAGAAATTAGGATTACCCAACGATGATGGTAGTTATCCGGTACTGCAGAAGTCGGTGGTGAACTACCTGCCCGGTGTATTCGGTCAAAAATACCCGGAAGGCATTGGGGGTTACATCTTGCCGCGCAAAGGTGCTTTCCTGCTGAACGATCTTCATTACGGCTTTACCCGCGATAGTGCCGTTTGGGATAGTTCCTATATCAATATCTTTTATTCACCTGTACCGCCTAAACGCCCGGTGCAGGAGTTTCAACTGGGTACGCTGGGTGTAGCACCGGTGGAACCCGATTTGATACTGCAGCCTAATACTACTAAAAAAGTATCCAGCCGCTTTACGATAGCTAATGACATATCGGTGCTCACAGTCAACCCGCACATGCACCTGCTTGGTAAAAGCTTTAAAGCCTATGCCCTGAAGCCTGATGGCGATACGATCAGGCTCATTTCTATACCTAACTGGGATTTCAACTGGCAGTATTTCTACACCTTCAAAAAGATGGTAAAGATACCGAAGGGTAGTACCATCGTTGCCGAAGGTTTTTATGATAATACAAGGCAAAATCTCAACAATCCCTTCAGTCCGCCACGGCTTGTAAAAGACCAGAATGGCAGTATGCGTGCTACCGATGAGATGTTCCAGTTTATCGTTACCTACCTGCCATATCAGCCGGGCGATGAAAATATCAGCCTTGAATTAAATAAGAAGTGATTTTGTAAACCTTTAGCATTTTGCAATGGCCGAATGCAATAATTTTAAAAATAAAACTGTGTTCATATGAAAAAGTTACTATTCATAGCTGCTATAGCTGTTGGGGGAGCAGCCTATGCACAAAACAACATTCAAAGCATAGACATCGGCAGCAACCTCCCTATGCCAGATGCCGCCATGAAATCTACAGATGGTAAAACCATTACACTAAGTAAAGCAGCTACAAAGCAAGGCTTGCTGGTTATGTTTTCCTGCAACACTTGCCCTTATGTGATAAAAAGTCAGGTACGCACCAAAGAAGCCATCGACTATGCTAAAAGTCATAACATAGGCATGGTAATCATCAACTCAAACGAAGCACAGCGCGATAAAGAAGATTCTTACAATGCCATGGCTACCTATGCTAAAAAGCAGGGCTATAAAGCACCATATGTAGTCGACGATAAATCGAAAGTGGCAGATGCCTTTGGTGCTACCCGCACCCCCGAGGTATTCCTTTTTGACGGTAATGGTAAGTTGGTTTATAAAGGAGCTATGGAAGATAACCCCTCAAATCCTGCAGAATCTAAAGAGTTATTTCTGAAAGCAGCGATAGATAACATGCTCGCGGGTAAACCTGCGGCCCCTAACAGCACTAAATCGATAGGGTGTACTATTAAAAGGATGTAAATGTTGAATTTATATATAATAAAAGGCCGGGTGTTCCGGCCTTTTATTATATAGGCATGCGATGCTTTTTGCTTTTTTTCCCGATTTTGAAAGCCGCTTATAGCAGCGGTTAATATTTTTGCGGCCTCAAAAGCACCCAAATGAAAAATCAATTACTTGTAGCTGCCGGTTTTGCGGCTGTTGTGTTTGCATCCTGTACTAAAGGCGATTCTTCTGTACCTGCAGGTGAAAACGTGAAAGTGCCCTATGTTGGATTAAATTCCGGCACCAACTATTTCGAAACCTTTAAAGGTGCTGACAACAAAACATCTGTTGATTTTAGCGGCCAGACTACCCGTATCAATATGCTGAAAGAAATGGATGCATATATGAAAACAGGCCTTACTGCATCTGTAAGCGCAGAAAAGCTGGTAAACATGTTCGAGAACAAGAACGCAGCTTTCAGTAATTCCGCCTTGAATGCAGCTACCGATAAAACCATCATATCTAAAACGGCACAGTCTTTTGCTGCAGTAGATGCTGAAACTGAGCGCAACCGCTTCAAAACATATTTTACATCGCTGGCAGCCGCCAGCCAGTCGCGCAGCCAAACTGCTGCTGCAGGTCAGGCCGGTTTGCTGGATGGTAAGTACCTGGTAAATGAAAAAGGGTTTGAATTTGGCCAGTTTGTACAGAAAGGCCTGATGGGGGCTATGATGCTGGATCAGATCAGCAACATATACTTCGGTGGAGAAAAGCAAAATGCTGATAACAATACGCTTGTTAGCGGTAAAAACTATACGCAGTTAGAGCATCATTGGGATGAGGCTTATGGCTACCTGACTTCAAATGAAATGTATCCTAAGAAAGACCCTGTTGATGCTACAAAATGGCTGGAGTCTTACTTAGGTTCTTATGTTCGCCAGGTATCTGCATCTGTAGGTGGTGAAAATCCCCAGGATATCTATCTGGCATTTCTGAAAGGCCGTGCCGCCATCGTAAATAAAGATATGCCGATGCGCGATCAGCAAATAGCTTACCTGCGCACAAACCTGGAAAAAGCGATTGCTATCATTGCCGTTAGCTACCTTAACAAAACTAAAACTGCAACTACAGACGGTGCTAAATTCCATGCTCTGTCAGAAGGTTACGGCTTTGTTTACTCACTGCGCTATGGCTACAATGCAAAGATCAATGCAGCAAAATCTAACGATTTGCTGAGTATACTCGATGGTAAAACAAACGGTTTCTGGTCTCTTACAAATGCTGATATAGATAACGTTCGCGACCAGATAGCTGCTGCATTTGGTATCGATAAGAATGCAGTGGTAAACCACTAATAAATTTCAATTTGGTTTGTACAAAGCGGTGAATTCGTTTCGCCGCTTTACCTGTTAAATACATAGGATGAAAAAAACACTATTATTAGGCATCGCCGGTATTCTAGTAGCAGCTGTAACCTTTACGGCATGCAAAAAAGAAGATAATAACAATGGTGGCAATACGCCTGCGGGGCTAGACCGCAAGCCGATGCTTACCAATTACGCAGATAACTATATCGTGCCTGCTTATGCAGCCATGGTAGAAGACCTCACGGTGTTAAAAACAAGCAGCGATGCTTTTGTTGCCGCTCCGGATGAATCTAAGCTGATAGCGTTGAGAACTGCCTGGCAAAAAGCATATATCACCTGGCAAAAGGTGGATCTGTTGGAGTTTGGCCCGGCTGAAAATGTATCGCTGCGTATGTACATCAATACATACCCTGTTACCGTTTCAAAGTTGAATAGCAACATCAGTTCCGGTAGTTACGACCTGGAACAATTTGGAAACAAAGATGCCCAGGGTTTCCCGGCCATCGATTACCTGCTGAATGGCCTTGCTGCAAATAATGCAGATGTAGTGAACTATTACACTGCAGATGCACAGGCTGCTGCACGCAAACAATACCTGCAGGCTGTGATAAGCAAAATGCTGGAAAAAGTAACTACGGTGCGCAATGAGTGGAATAGCTACCGCAATACTTTCGTTGGTGCTACAGGCACAGATGTAAATAGCGGTATATCAAGAATGGTAAACAGCTATGTACTGTACTATGAGCGTTATTTCCGTTCGGGTAAAATAGGCCTGCCGGTTGGCGCTATGACCGGTACGGCAAAGCCTGACATAACAGAAGCTTACTACACACCGCAATTGGCAAATACATTGGCCAATACAGCTATGCAAAGCGTCATAGCCTTTTACGAAGGGCGAAGCTTTAGCGGTGCGCAGGGTTCGGCATCTATGAAAAGCTACCTTTCTACCATTGGCACCAAAGGTGATAATGGTGAACTGATGGCCGACCTGGTAACAAAGGAGCTGAATGAAGCATCAACTGCACTGGCAGCTATCAATACACCACTTAAAGATGCCGTGCAGAACAACCGTACGGCTGTACTGAATACTTACGAACAGATACAACAGGTAGTACCACTGCTGAAAGTGGATATGGTTTCCGCCTTCGGCATTTCTATTACGTATGTAGATAACGACGGTGATTAATGCCTCAGCTGCGCATCATATCAAAAGCATATTTAGGGAAGCCGGTATACTCGGCTTCCTTATCTTTTTTTAGAATGGTTTTTGGTTTGATGTTGTTGGGCAGCACTATTCGTTTCTGGCTGCGTGGCTGGATAGAGGAACTGTATATCCGCCCGCAATACTTCTTTCACTATTATGGCTTCGAATGGATAAAACCATTAGGCAACTATACCTACCTGCTTTTTGCAGTATGTGGTGTGAGCGCTTTGTTTTTTGCGCTTGGCTGGTATTATAGAATAGCGTCGGTACTGTTATTTCTCAGCTTCACATACATCGAGCTGATGGATAAAACCAACTACCTGAACCACTACTATTTTGTTACACTTGTTCTATTCCTGATGATGTGGTTGCCCGCGCATGCTAATCTTTCTATAGATGCCATGCGCAAGCCTCGCATCG
>CAMLKS010000205.1 GCA_946480675.1 uncultured Bacteroidota bacterium | reverse complement strand
GTGGTGATGGACGTTATGCCGTGCAACTGGCTGAACATAATTATGACGTAACGGGCATAGACCTCTCGCACCTGAGCATTGAGCATGCTAAGGCTAATGAAACAGATAATCTGCACTTTTTTGTGCACGATATGCGGCTCCCCTTTTACATTAATTATTTCGACTACGCTTTCAATTTCTTTACCAGCTTCGGTTACTTTGCGCACGACCGCGACCACCTGATGGCTGCCAAAGCATTTGCCGCAGGGCTAAAAAAAGGAGGAACATTAGTAGTAGACTACCTGAACAGGGAACAGGTAATAGCCAACCTGGTGCCCAATGCTACCGTGGTACGCGGTAGTTATACCTTCAACATTACCAAAAGGCTTGAGCGAAACCACATCATAAAAGACATCAACTTTCTGGATGCGGATAATAAACCACGTCATTACTGCGAAAGTGTAGCCGCTTTTTCATTGCAGGATTTTGAAGAGATATTTCAAAAAGCCGGCCTTACCTTGCAGGCTACATTCGGCGATTACCAGCTCAATAGTTATGATGCGCAGCAATCGCCCCGTATGATTATGATATTTAAAAAGTAAACCTTGGGCATCTGGGATACAATAGTAAAGTGGGATTATGAAATATGGTATTATATGAATACCGTATGGCACAATGATGTGCTGGATGCCATTGTTCCTTACCTGCGCAACCAATGGACCTGGGCGCCACTTTACCTGTTCCTGCTATTGTTCATGACCATGAATTTTGGCCGGCGCGGCTGGATGTGGTGTGTATTCTTCCTGCTTACCTTTTCGTTAAGCGATTATATCAGCGCATCTATCATAAAGCCATATTTTCATCGCATACGTCCTTGCAATAACCCTTATTTGTCACAACTGGTTCACAATATAGTGCCTTGCGGCGGTGGGTACAGCTTTCCGTCATCGCATGCTGCCAATCACTTTTCACTTGGCGTTTTCTCAGCTATTACGTTGCAGCGCCATGTAAAAGGCGTGTGGTATATGGCGCTGGCATGGGCTATATTGGTATCTTATTCGCAGGTGTATGTAGGCGTACACTTTCCGCTCGATGTGACTTGCGGCGGCCTGCTTGGCATTATCATCGCCAGCATTACATCTGCAATATTCAATAAAATATACAACCTAAGCCAGCCGGATAAGAAAAAGGTCATTATTTCTGAGAGCTGATGTAAGTATTAAACTCGTCTTTGCTACTGCTGTAAGTAAAGTCGCTTTCTACTTTCCAATAGTTCTGTTTATCACTTACACCTTTATAGGCCCATTTTGCTACATCCAGCTTTGTGCTTTCAAAGTTGAACCACGAAATGATGGTACGTACTTGTTCTGTTGTATAGCTGCGGCCTTCTAATACAGACTGTACCAGCTTTTGTTTATCCGTGTCCGTTATCCGCTCGTCAACTGTAGCTTTCAGGGCACTGATATCTTGCCCGTTCAATTGATTGCTGTATGCATGATCGCGGGGTGTCACTGGCCTGGTAGCATCATTCTCATTATTCCAATTATTAGTTTCGAGGTATTCTGTTTTGGCACGCAGCTTATCGCTATTTATATCATACGTCAGGTAGGTAATAGTGCCTTCTGAAATCGTTATCATTCCTGAATACAGCGTGCGCGCCCTGCCTCCCTTCCTGTTCTTATACGGCACAAAGCTATATATTTTCAGCCTGTGCCGGCCGGCTGGCAAATCGCCAACAGTAAGGGAACGCCCTTGTTTATCGTAATAACGGTCATCGATAGATATCGCCAACCTTGAATCGTCGCTTAAAGCTACTCTTATTACACTTCGCTGTTTTTGCTGCGCAATAGCTATTACTACAGCTCCTATAACCGCAATACATGTAAGGAATATCTTTTTCATAGTTACCATGTTATGGTGAAAATATACTTGTTTGAGTCCCAATAGATATGCCAAACTCAATAAGCTTGCCGGCCATTATTAGTTTTAACCCTGTATTAACAATGCACAAAGAATACCTGCTGACACTGCCGCATTCAGTGATTCTGCCCCACCCTTGCGCGGTATCGTTACTTTATGGGTTGCTTTATCTATCAATCCCTGCGACAACCCTTTCGATTCGTTGCCTATCAGTATCACCCCTTTATCCAGCCCTTTCAGTTCATACACATTATCGCCACCCAAAACTGCTGCCAGTACCGGCATTTTGGTAGCAGACAGAAACCCTTCCAGCTCTGCCTCATGCAGTTGCACGCGCAGGTGTCCGCCCATACCCGCTTGTATTACTTTAGGGTTATAAAAGTCGGCACTGCCGGGCGATGCCACTACATGCCGGATACCAAACCAATCGGCTATACGAATGATGGTGCCCATATTACCGGGGTCTTGCAGGCTCTCTACTGCTATGCACCATTCATCAACAGGTAAAGACAGCTTTTTATCTTCCATACCCACTACCAGCAGCACATTGTTGGGCGTTTGCAAACCCGACACCGCTTCCAATTGATGTAGTTCTACTCCTATAATCTCTGCCTGCGGATGCTTTGCTAATCTATTACTGTTCGCAACAATCCATTCCGGTAGTGCTACCACCATTTTAATATCGGCCTTGCTATCCAGCCATTCCCTGGCTACTTTGTCGCCCTCTACTATGTATGCATGGTGTTCTTTACGGTATTTTTGCTGCGATAATGACCGAATATATTTATTTTGCGCCTTGGTTAGCATATGCAGGCAAAACTAATTAATTGTCCCAACTGAAACATGGATCGTAGGATTACGGATTTTCTCACAATAGCAATCGGGGCAATGATTATTATTCTGGCCACAGGCTGTAATGCTACCAAACATGTACCCGAAGGGAAGTATTTGCTGCGCTCTAATACCATCAAGCTAAAAACCGATGTACCGGTAACCCAGAAAGGTGAACTGCGCGATAATATGGAGCGCCTGGCCAGCCAGAAACCCAACAAATATGTGCTGGGAATTTTTCCTTACAAAGTGTACTTATACAATACCCGTTATAAAAAATACCAGGAAGACCCTACCAATTTCCAGTTGAAATCAAAAACCGTAGAGGCACCGGTTATATATGATAGTACGCAAAAGCGACGTTCGGCCCTTAATATGCGGTCGTATATGTTCAACAAAGGCTTCTTTTATGCGAAGGTTACCGACACGACCATTTACAGAGGCAGGAAAGCGTACGTGACCTATACCGTAGAAACAGGTGGCAATTATCTTATTAATAAAGTACTGTTTGACATTGATGATAATACGGCATTAGACATTATTACCAAAGCATATACTAATACGCACCTGAAAACAGGTACCGACTTTTCATACGACCTGCTGGAGCTTGAAAAAAGCCGCATTACCAACCTGATGCGCGATTATGGCTATTATTATTTCACTAATGATAATATTAGCTTTGAACTGGATACAATGAATAAGCAGTATTTCAAAGACATTGAAAACCCCTTTGAAAGCGCTATCAACTTCATTGCCCTGCAGAAAAACGCAAAAAAACCCACACTGGACATAAAACTGACTGTACGGGCCGATGATAGTGCCCGCCAGGCCTATCGTCGCTTTGGCATCAGCCGCATCCGTGTGTTCCCCGATTTCAAGACGAACCGCGACTTCCGGGATACGGTCAATATGCTTATTAAAGAATCACAGGGTGTCACCTTCAAGTATCACAACTATTATGTGCGCGAAAATGTAGTACGTAAGCAGTTGTTCATAGAGCCCGGGCACTACTATTCGCAATCGGAATATGACCAGACACTAAGTAAGCTAAATGAACTGGGTATATTTCAATCCGTACGCATCAGCTATCGGGAAGATTCTACGCGCGAAGGTGATTGGCTAAGCTCATCCGTAATTCTAACACCAAACGACAAGCTGGATTACGGCACCAGTTGGGAATTTTCTAATGCCACTACCTATACGGCAGGTACCAACCTTACACTTAGCTTCCGCAACCGCAACTTGTGGCGGGGTGCCAACCTGCTTAGCATGTCTGTAACAGGCGGCATCGAATCACTGTACGACACTATAGGCAATGGCTTCTTCGATCACTTTAAACTACTTACTAAAAGCATAGGCTTCAATGCCAGTATAGATTTTCCTAAATTCCTGTTTCCCATCAGGCAGAACAAGGTAAGTGTAAACAATGCACCACGCACGGTTATTGGTTTTGGTATCAACCTGCTCGACAGGGTCAATTTCTTTACGCTCATCAACACCAATACCAGCCTGCAATACAGGTGGAAAGAAACAAAGACAAAAACATGGGAAATTTCGCCGGCGTTTGTCAACATCATACGCCTGCCCTCTATATCGCCACAATTCCAGGCCCGGCTCGATTCCAACGAATTTTTACGGAACAGTTATAAACCTACTTTTATAGAAGGTGAAAATATTGCCTTTACATTTTCAGACCGCGAACGCAAAAACGGTAAAAACTATAACTACATCCGCATCAGTGCAGAAGAGGCCGGCGGTTTGATGAAAGGCCTGAACCAACTGATACCAGGATTTGATAGCAGCTATTCCCAATACATGAAATACGACCTGGATGCACAACGCTTTTTCCATCGCAGGCATTCCTTATTGGGCTTGCGTTTTCAGGCAGGCGTAGGTATCCCGTACGATCAGTCCACTACGCTGCCGTATATCAAACAGTATTTTGTGGGTGGCGCTTATAGCATCCGCGGTTATCGCATCCGCACCTTAGGCCCTGGTAGTTATTACGATCCTACACCTGTATCGGCCAGTAACATCGTAGATCGCATAGGTGATATAAAACTGGAAATGACTGCCGAATACCGTTTCGATATTGTGAAACTGTTTTCCGGCGCCATACAAATGAATGGAGCCCTGTTTGCAGATGCGGGCAATATATGGCTGGCTCAAAAGGCAGAGAAATACCCGAATGGCGAATTCAAATTCAGTCGCCTCGGTCAGGATGTTGCTATCAGTACCGGTACGGGTATCCGTTTTGATATTGCGGGCTTCTTCCTTGTGAGGCTGGATGCCGCATTCCCTATTAAGAAACCTGCTTATTTTGATAATGTAGCGCAACCTGCCGATTATAAATTCTATGGCAAATCGGGCTGGGTAATAAACCAGGTAGACCCGCTGTATAACGAATGGTGGAAACGCGAAGTAGTATTGAA
>CAMLKS010000204.1 GCA_946480675.1 uncultured Bacteroidota bacterium | reverse complement strand
GGGTAAGGCGGTGCTTATTTATTACTTTCTCTGCAATGCTTTGCAGTTCTTTAGCCTGGTGCTTAATAGCTTCTTCTACACTTAAAATCCCTGTCATAACTATAAAGTAATCAACTATTGTAATACTATTTTCCGTGTTACGGTACCTGTTTCAAAATGACACTGCACCATATAGATACCCTTCTGCATACCCGTAAGGTCTACCGAAAAGCCTTGATTTTGCAATCCTGAAGTTATCTGTTTTATAGTCTGTCCTACCATATTCACTACTGATATACCTTTCAGCTTCGTATTAACATCAGAGAATGATACCGTAAAGATACCTGAGGTAGGATTGGGTACCAGATCAAAGGTGTTTTCAGGTTCGAAAGAAGTTATATCGGTTGGGTAGCTCATAGCAGCCACGTTAAATTGTAATTGATATGAACCGCCCGTTGGAGTAAACTCAGATTGCATACGGGCTACCTGTCCTTTAGTGAACATACGCATACAATCATCATGCACATAATCCATGAAGTTCATAAACATTTCACCACCTGGGCTGTTAGTACAGTTCGCTTTGGGGTAAGTAGGGCATGTTGATTGATTGGCATCTTGTTGTGGCGGAGTATCTGCAACACCATCATCGTCGCTACACACTCCGGAGCCAACTGCAGTATTGCCCCAAATATGGTTTAGTGTAAAGAAGTGGCCAATTTCGTGTACCATTGTACGTCCGTTATCAGCCTTAGGAGTAAATATTTGGATAGATGACGGGTTACGTTTACCAAATGCCAAAAAGTCGATTACTACGCCAATGGCCTGTTCATTTTGCAGTACATTCTTTCCGAAACTGGGGCTGATAGCATAACCCAGTATCTGGCCCGGTTGATTACCATTAGTAATATCTGTTATCCAGATGTTGAGGTACTTTTTATTATCCCAGGCATCAAGGCCTCCACCAGCAGTACTAACCAGGAATGCAGAACCAAAATCATATCCATTATAGTTGCTGCCGGCTACCTTTATCTCCACACCCGTTGTTGCAGTACCATCTGGCTTCTTATGGGCTAAGCCAAATGATATATCGGCTTTACCAAATAAAGGCTTGAAAACAGCAGGAATCGTAGAACTATCCGCATTCTCAGCATTGAAATCGGTATTCAGTACAGCTACCTGACTGGCAATACGATTATAAACACCTTGTATACCACCTATAGAATCTATTTGCGACTGACGAAGTATTACGTGGAAAACTAAAGGTATAGTATACTTACCCGTAGTTTTATTTGAACTATTGGCCATTTGGGCCTCAAACTTTTCTGCTCTTTCTTTTATTTCTTCCTGGTAGCGTAAAAAAGCTTCCTTTGCTTCCGGCCGCTGTGCTATCAGTTTTTCTGTTATAAGGTCTGTACCACATTTCTGTGCATGCGCTTGTTGTAACCCTAACCCTACTATGCCGCAAAATACGGCTGCCAGTGACTTCTTCATTAAACTTGTGAAAATGTTTTAAGTGTTAACGATTATTTATTATTCTCCCTGCTATTGATCTCATCACGAATGGTGATGGCGCGTACATAATCCTCCTGTTCCAATACCTGTTGTAATAAAGTGTTCAGATCTTCAAGCGACATACTTTTAAGGTCTTTTTCAAACCCTGAAGCAGCACCCTGGCTGGTAACCGTAGGTTTGCCTGAAGCAGCAGCACCTGCTTGTCCTTCCTCTGTATTTTCCAGGAAAAGGCCAGCAGATTCCAGGATGTTTTCATAAGTGTAAATACGGCAATTAGCCCTTACTGCCAGTGCTAAAGCATCAGAGGTGCGGGAGTCAATTTCAATCGTTTCATCGTTATTCTGGCATACCAGTTTAGCAAAAAATATGCCTTCTTCAAGTTTATATATAATTACTTCTGCCAAATCTATGCCAAATGTTGTCATGAAATTGGCAAAAAGATCGTGCGTAAGGGGGCGGCTGGGTTGCATGCGTTCCAACGCTACTGCAATAGCCTGGGCTTCAAATCCACCAATTACGATAGGTAAACGACGGAGGCCATTTACTTCCCCTAATACTACTGCGTAAGAATGCGTCTGCGTGATGCTATGAGAAAGGGCTACAATTTCCAGTTCTATTTTTTTCATTACGTATGGATCTGCCTTTATGGAAAAAGGTGCGTGAAGGTACTGAATTTCTGTCAAAAATGGTGTTCATCAGAAGAGGGTCGGGGCCTCCGCATCTCCGTTATTGGCCTTCTCATCTTCGTGCACATAGACCTCTTTCAAATCACTACCTGCAATTTTAGAACCAACTGTTTTCCAGCCAGTTACATCAATTATTTCATGCAGCGAAATGGTTTCTTCTACAAGCTCCGATTTCTTTTTTCCTGATTTCAATATAATTATCGGTTCGGCTTTTGTAGTAACAAGCGATAGATAATTACCCTCACCTTCTTTTATAATGCTATACTTATTTTTAAGTGCCTGGCTTTCTATAATAAAACGCTTAGCATTATACTGTGCACTCTTTGCATCGTAATAAATGGCAGATACGATTTTCTCAGGTGAAAATTTCTCTATATGCAATAAGGTATCGGTATCAAACCTGTTTGTCAATTCGAAATCTGTTAGCTCATAAGTACCATCGGTATAGAAGGCTATAACACGGTCATTCTCATCAAAACTACCTAAGAATTGTCCGATAGAGTCTTTATTTAATCTACCAACAGTATTGTCGTACCAAAGCTTTTGACCAGACAGGGTAGTGCGACCCTTCTCTTTGAATTTAACGCTTTTGATAGGATATTTAGTTACCTGGTTTCCCTGTGAACTCCGGCCCTTTATTTCCAGCTCTTCAAAATAGAAATCAAGGCTTTTATTCCTTGCTTTGCTACCCGGAGAAAGTGTTATAGCCACAACTTCCGCTTCACCGTTAGGGTTAGCTGTAAAGTACAGCACTTTGCTGTTTGGATTTCCTTTGGTAAGGTCATATTCTTTATCACGAGTGATACCGGTAACATTAAAACGCTTTGCGTAAGCAATACCTGTTTTACCATCTACATACATCATGTTGTAGGTGGTACGTTCATCATTCTTCACAAATATGGCCAGATATATAATGTCTTTACCCACAAAGGTTTTATCGGCCACTTTCGTGATCACCATTTTGCCATCTCGCTTGAAAACAATGATATTATCAAGGTCGGAACAGTCAAATGCGAACTCATCCTTTTTAAGCCCCGTACCTATAAAGCCTTCTTTATAGTTTACATACAGCTTAGTATTCGCTATGGCTACGGTTTGCGCTTGTATGGTTTCAAACGGCCTTATTTCTGTTTTACGCTCTTTTCCTTTGCCATGCTTTTTCAGTAAGCCCTCATAGTAGGCTATAGCATAGTCATTCAGGTGTTCAATATTGTATTTCACCTCATCTATGCCTGCTTCTACACCTTTGATGTGTTCATCAGCTTTGAAGGTATCATACTTAGAGATACGCTTGATGCGTATTTCAGTCAGCTTGATGATATCTTCCTGCGTCACGGCACGGCGCAGCTTCTTTTTATAGGGTTTTAAACCATTATCTATAGCTTCCAGCACACCTTCCCAGGTAGTTTGCTCTTCTATATCTCGATAAATACGTTTCTCGATAAATATCTTCTCTAGCGATGAATAGTGCCAGTCTTCTTCCAGTTCTCCCAGCTTTATTTCCAGTTCCTTCAGCAATAAAGCTTTCGTGTGTTCTGCCGAGTTTTTCAGCAGTTCACTTACACCTACAAAATGCGGTTTGTCATTAATGATAACACAAGCATTAGGCGATATACTTATTTCACAGTCGGTAAATGCGTATAGGGCATCAATAGTCTGGTCGGTAGTTACGCCGGGTGCCAGTTGCACCAATAGCTCTACATCTTTTGCTGTATTATCTGTTACGCTCTTTATTTTGATCTTACCGTTATCATTGGCTTTCAGGATGCTATCTACCAACTGAGTGGTGGTGGTGTTATACGGTACATCTTTAATAACCAGTGTTTTCTTATCAACCTCCTCTATATGCGCCCTTACGCGTACTTTACCACCACGGGCACCATCGTTGTAATTGCTTACATCTATCATCCCACCGGTACCAAAATCCGGATATAATTCAAACTTCCGACCTTTCAGGTATTTGATAGCAGCTTCCAGCAGTTCGCAAAAGTTGTGTGGTAGAATTTTGGTAGAAAGTCCCACTGCAATACCCTCTGCACCCTGTGCCAGCAGCATAGGAAACTTCATTGGTAGCGTTACGGGTTCATTTTTACGTCCATCGTAACTCAGTTGCCACTCCGTTGTCTTACCATTAAATGCTACATCAAGAGCAAACTTTGATAGCCGACCCTCTATATATCGCGGTGCAGCTGCACTGTCACCCGTACGCACATCTCCCCAGTTACCTTGGGTATCTATCATCAGGTCTTTTTGCCCCATATTAATGATAGCATCCCCAATAGAAGCATCCCCATGTGGATGATACTGCATGGTTTGCCCTATCACATTGGCTATTTTATTATACCTGCCATCATCCATTTCCTTCATGGCATGTAGTATACGGCGTTGCACTGGTTTCAGTCCATCCTCTACTGCAGGCACAGCACGCTCCAATATTACATAACTGGCATAGTCAAGAAACCAGTTCTGATACATTTCATTCAGCAATACCGAGTTTTGCTCTGCGTGATTTTCCATTTCGGGCATTATCCTTCCTCTTTAAATTTGTCTGCAAAAATATTCCTTAGCCGGTAAAAGTAAATATTGAATAATATCTCATTCAATATCCATTTCGGTTTGTAAAGATGTAATAATACCCTGACATTCTTATTATTAGCACTATATGCCTATTTTTGATACTCAAAATCTATTCAAATGAAAGCGATACACATTAGCTTATTATCCGTTGCATTATTAATATCTGCCAGTGCATTTGCGCAAAAGGTGCGCATTCTGGATGGTAGCATGGATGCCCTGAAAGGTGTAACGAAACTAAACGTACAATTTGATTACAGCAAAATGGGTGTAGGAAAATTCGAAACGGAAGAAGAATATCTGTCGAAGAAAAAAGATGACTACAATAAAAAAGAAGCAGGAAAGGGCGATGAATGGGTAAAATCCTGGAAGGCGGACCGTAAAAACAGGTTCGAACCTCAGTTCAAAGAGTTGTTTGCAAAACACAGCGATATAAACATTGGC
>CAMLKS010000203.1 GCA_946480675.1 uncultured Bacteroidota bacterium | reverse complement strand
ACCGAAGCCATAGAAACCTGTACTACCATGATAAAGGAAGCGCAGTTTGGCGATGCCAGTAAAAAGGTAGTGGTAGAGGCATTTTTGTCGGGTATCGAATTATCGGTATTTGTACTGAGCGATGGCACTCACTATGTGCGCCTGCCGGAAGCAAAAGATTACAAGCGCATAGGCGAAGGCGATACCGGCCCCAATACAGGTGGCATGGGCGCTATCTCCCCTGTTCCGTTTGCTACCGGCGACTTTATGCAGAAGGTGACCGACCGCATTATAGAGCCTACCGTAAAAGGGCTGGCTGCTGAAAACATCACATACCAGGGCTTCATCTTCTTTGGCCTGATAGAGGTGAAAGGTGAGCCTTATGTAATAGAATATAACTGCCGCATGGGCGACCCGGAAACCGAAGTTGTAATGCCGCGTCTTGAAAATGATTTGGTAGAACTCATCATAGCCATGCACGAAAACAGGCTGAACGAAGTGGAAGTAAAGCACGATGAGCGTGCTGCCTGCACCGTGATGCTGGTATCCGAAGGTTATCCCGGTTCTTACCCCAAGGGCAAAACCATGAGCGGTTTTGAAGGCGTACGCGATAGCATATTATTCCACGCAGGTACAGCGATAAAAGATGGCCATACTGTTACCAATGGTGGCCGCGTGATAGCCATTACATCATACGGTAAAAACCTGCAAAACGCACTGGCTACATCATTCGAAAATGCAGCACACATCCAGTACGAGGGTAAATACTACCGCCGCGATATTGGTTATGAGTTTATGTAGTTTGAACAATTACAGTTCAAACACACCGTCAGGATTGAAGTTGTTGCGCAGGGAATCCAGCATTTTCTGCTTATTACCTGCAGGTGTCGTTACTGGCATCACTACGTGAAACTGGTTGGTATCTTCTACCACCAGTTCTACATTATTACCGTAGTTGCGCAGTTGCTTCATACGCTTTTCAGCCTTGGCTTTTGTCTCGTAAGTGTTCAGTATCACCTTAAAGCTGATGGTGCCGTTGGGGGCTACCACCTCTGTTGCTACCGTATCAACCGCAGCGCTGTCCACTACCGGCGTTACAGGTGCCATGTCTTGTGCGGGTGCAGGTATCACTTGTTTGGTTGCGGTATCGCTACCGTTGTCATAGCCACCACCTGTGCTCATCATGTTCTTCACCACGTAGCCTATACCTCCTATTATGGCTGCCAGCAATATTACCAGTAGTATGATGCGGCCCCAGTTAAGTCCTTGCTTAGGTGCATCGGGCAACTCATAATTCGCTGTAGGCTCCGATATCGGGTTGGCATATGCAGCGGCAGGTTCATTAGTATATGCCGGTGCGGCTTGCCTTTCTTCTGCCCGTTTAGGTTTCCCCTTTTCGGCAGGTATAGGGCCGGGAGTTTCCAGCAGGTAGTGTGCTGTGTTGAATTGCAGCTTACCGTTTACTTCTACAAAGCTGCCCAGCGATGGTATGGTTACTTCCTTACCTGCCTGCAGGTCGTTCTTTGCAGCTATGCTGAAATCGCGTACCGCATTGGTAGCCTTCGATATACTTATCTGTTCATTCGTTGCTATGAAATTAGACAGGGAATCATCGGCCAACCCGGTTGGTGCAATAACTACTTCGCGCACGCCCGGCACCAGGCTATGCCCGTTATAGGATGCAGGTTTTACCCTCCATTCTATATTGCCCAGCCCGTGTATATGGCATGTATTATTCTTTAATAAAAAAAGCCCTATATATTTTGCAACATCCATGATGAACCTCTAAAATCGGGTGTAAAATAAACAATACCCCTAACATTAGCCTAACAGGCTGCAATTTTTAAAATTTAAACCTGATACCGCCTATTATATTGATACCATATGCCTGATAGCCATACCAGCGCTCGTAGCGGTTATTTAATATATTATTCACCTGTATAAAGGTCGACAACCGGGGTATAAAACTATACTCTGCGCTACCGCCTATATCTGCTATCGCACTCAACTTGCGGCTGATGCCACCTTTTTCCAGCGCATAGATGCCGTTCATGATGCTAGCATAACCCGTTATCACCAGTTCCGGCATCGGGCGCACCAGCAGGTCGGCATTGATGCGCACACCGGGCTCGTGCCATGCATGGCGGAAGGCATCGGCATTATAACCATAATAAGTAGCGCTGACACCCACAGCAAACGTATTGGCCACATGATACCTCAAAGCAGCCTGTAACGACAGGGCATTCACTTTATCGTAGGCTATAAAGAATTGTTTGTAATCGCTGCCCGTATCGTTTATAAACAGTGGCATGTTCTCAAACATCCAGTAGCTTACTCTTCCGCTCAGCGTTATATGGCTGCCAATGTTGGTTTGCAGCCCTGCAAATATTTCATCCGTATGTGTCTGTTTCAGGTTGTAGCTGTTAGCCACAAAGGGGTTACGCCCGCTTACCTCATCATAAGTATTCTGGCGCAGTTGTCCCAGCCAGCCTGCGTATATACCTATCTGTGTTTTAGGTATGGTATACCCTACTTTTACATCCGGCAGCAGGTAAAAATTGGTTTGTCCCTGTGTAGGGTATAAACCTGCATCCAGGCTCAGGCCATGTTTATGAAAGCTGACTGAGGGCATTATTTTGAACATATGGCTACCGCGCCAAATAGTGGTAGAATCATCAAGTCTTGTATAACTGCCCAATATACCTAGTCCCAACTTCAGGCCGGTATCTACTTTATACGTCACCGGTATGTTCACATCCACTTTGCGCTGAGATGCCTGGTAGTTATCGCCATACAGCAGCACACCCAATGATGGATGGTAGCTCAGTGGCTTTTCATCATCTTCATTGTGCATATCTACAGTCAGGCCCATGCCTGTGTAAGAACGCCTTACCTGCGATGCCGTATAATCATACAGGTTGTGGTCGTAGCCATAATTATGATACTGGTTGCGCAACACATGCAGCGCACCATGCCATGCATGGCTCGATGTGTGCAGCGTTCCTTCTGCTTCCAGTCCTGTCAGTGAGCTCTTCTGGTTCTCTATCTTGCCAGATTGCGACAGGTGGTGCACATGTATGGCCGACTCGTAGTTGCTACCATGCAGCGACCCGATACCGGCATCCAGCATCAGGGTAGAAAGGTTACCCCCGCCTACTTTCACATAGTTCTGGAAGCCCAGCCCTACCGTATCTCTACCCAGCGCCAACGGGCGCAGCGGTGTAGAGCTGTAGGTATAATACAGGCTTTGCGGTGGCACGGTATAGTGCATCTGCGGCACACGCTTGTCAGCAGGTGGCAGCGATGGCTGCATTTCCGGTTTGGGTGCCATCTTCACATCCGGCTTATACGATTGAATGATCTCTATCGTAGTACTCTTCAGTGTAGTGGTATCTCCACTTGCTGCAGTGCGTGCCTTAGCCTTTTGTTTGGCTGCTGTTTTCTTTGCAGGTTTCTTAGCTGCAGCTTTGGTTTTAGCTTTGGCCCTTGTTTCTTTTTTAACAGGCTTCTTACGCTTCGCACGCTGGGCATCGGCCTGGTAGGCCATCCCCAGCATCAATATCAGTATGCAGACTATTCTCAACTTCATGCTTTCGTTTTATTCTTCCGACAATTTGCTTTGCTTTTTCTCCAAAGCTTTTACTTCTTCCAGCTTGCGGCTTGCCTCTGCTTTCAGGTCGTCATTCTTCGTATTCTTTACAATGCTTTGCAGCAATGCTTTGGCATTGAAGAAATCGTTTTGCTTCGTAAGGATATCAGCCAGCAGTATGTATGTTTTTACCGTCAGGTTATCGTTGCCGCTTGCCAGTTTTATCGTAGCATTGGCCGTTTCTTCTGCTTCCTTCAGCTTGCCATTCTTAAAGTGCATTTCAGCCACATAGTAGTTGGCCTGCGCTGCTACCGATTGCTTTTTGCTGGCTGCCAGCTTCTGGAATATAGGCAGGGCTTGCTCTGCTTTGTTATCCTGCTGCAGTGCCATTGCTTTTATATAGGTCGCCTCCAGGTTGGCTTGCTCCGGCAGTTCCGGTAGCGATAGTACTGTATCTGCATATGCTGCAGCTTCTGCATAGCGCTTCAGTATGTAGCTGCTATTCATCAGTCCTTTATAGGCATCCTGCAGCGTGTTCTTATTCATGGCGCTGTTGCGCAGCATACCGTAGTAGGTTATTGCCTTTGCATGGTCATCGCTCAGGAAGGCAATACTCGCAGCCTTCACAGCACTACGCTCCGAAAACTCGCTCCAGTTATTATTCAGTACCGCATCATATTCTGCCAGTGCCTCTTTCGTTTCATTCAGTTGATAGTGCGATTCTGCCTTGTAGTAATGCGCCTTATTGGCAAACACGCCATTGGGGTATTTGCTGAGGTATGCACCTAAAGCTGTACGCGCCTTATCCCATTGCTGTGCAGCAAACTGGTTTTCGGCAGCGCTGTAGTATGCGGAATCCAGGCTGTTATCATCGGCGCCTTCTATATTGTTTTCCTTCAGCACTTGTGCGTATGAATCCGGTGCATTGGTTTCTATATACAGGCTCTTCAATGCATCCAGCGCTGCAGCACGCTCTTCAGCCGCAGGATATTCTGCTACAATATGTTTGTAGGCTTCTATAGCCTTATCATTCATATGCAGTTGCTGGTATGCAAAGCCTGTTTTCATCCATGCCTTAGGTGCCAGGTTGCGCTTTTCCTGTGCAGTAGTCAAAGGCTGCAATACCGTTATTGCCTGTTGGTATTTATCTTCTTCTATATAAGCCAGTGCCTGCTCATAACGCGCGTCATATGCATAGGGCGATGCCGGTGTTTTATTTATCAATCCTTGCAGCAACGCTATTTTCTCTGCGCGCCTGCCGGTAACACCCAGCACTATCGCCTTTTGATAACGTGCATAATCTGCATCGGCACTGTTGGCGCTTATTATTTTATCATACAGGGCTATGGCCTTGCTATAGTTTTTTTGCATGAATACCGCATCGGCTTCACGTATCACGGCATTCAGCGCCATGGCCGGGTCTGCTACCTGCCCTTGTGCTTTGCTGAAATAAGTTTGTGCTGCAGCAAAGTTGCGTTGCTCCATAGCGGCATAGCCCAGGTTCACATAAGCATTCTGTAAAGTAGCAGTGGTGCTTAGTGCTTCCGCCTTATTGCTCCCTCCGGCCATTGCCACAAATCGTTCTGTATAGCTGGTGGCATCGGCAAAGCGTAGCATACGGTAGGCTATTTCGCCTTTCCAGAAG
>CAMLKS010000202.1 GCA_946480675.1 uncultured Bacteroidota bacterium | reverse complement strand
ATCACGCCGATGCTGGCTCAGTATGAAGTATTTAATCCTGAAAATGATGTGGCACGCATGAGCTGGTACGAATTCTTCGAAAACCGCTATTTTGCCAGCCGTGTTATCAAAATGAGCAATCCATTCGATCTTTCTTTCAAAGAAAAAGGTATGAGCAATATGGAAGCTCTGTATGAAGGACAAAAAGCTGCAGAACAGATATTTAACAAGGAACACGATTTGTGGGTATATTAATACCACTTGAATGATACTCAGAAAATCGCCACCTAATCAGGTGGCGATTTTTTTATTTGCCTGATGCCTGTATCTTGCACTACATTTCTTTTTAAGTATTTATTGATGTCAGACAGTGCATTACCCAGGTTAGAAGTTTGCCTTTCACCTGCATTATTACATTTATACGATACCAAGGGCGCAGTAGTTGTTATTATCGATGTGTTCCGTGCTACTTCTACTATAGCAGCAGCGCTGCATAATGGCGCCACCTGTGTTATACCCGTAGCTAGCGTGCAGGAATGTATTGAGCTGGGCAACAGTATAGAAAACAGCATCACGGCCGGGGAACGCGACGGTAAAGTGGCAGAAGGTTTGCAATACGGCAATTCTCCATCAGAATATCCTAAGGAATTTATAAACGACAGATGCCTGGTACTTACTACTACAAATGGTACACGCCTGCTGCATATGGTGAAAGATGCGGATACCATTATCACTGGCGCCTTCCTTAATTTATCAGCTGTATGTGATTTCCTGGTTGCGCAAAAGAAGAATGTATTGCTGGGCTGCGCTGCCTGGAAAGATCGTTTCAACCTGGAGGATACCTTATTTGCCGGGGCTGTAGTAAACAAGATTAAAGACCATTTCTCTGTTAACTGCGACAGTGCGCGTGCGGCTAATTACCTGTTTGAACATAGTGCAGAAGGTGATGCGATTACCTTTCTACGCGATAGCTCGCATTACAAGCGCCTGTCTGCATACGGGCTGCAAGGCGATATGGAGTATTGCGCTACGCCCGATCTGCATCCTGTAGTGCCTATTTTAAAAGGGAAAGAACTGGTTATATACAAATAAAAAGGGCAGCCTGAGCTGCCTTTTTACCTTTTTTTACCATTTTACAAACTTAGAAAGCCTTAGAGATCTTTTTTCTTCAGGCTTTTGGGGAATACAATATTGGTTGTATTCGTGTTTCCTTCTCTTTCGTATTGAAGTTTTAGAGGTTGGTTTTTCTTAGTACCACCCAGTATATCTTGCAGTTCCTGCACAGAACTTATAGATTCATTATCCAGCTTTTTCAGGATGTCATTTTTACGGATACCAGCTTCTGCGGCTGGTGAAGATGGTTTTACATCCAGCACTTTTACACCGTCGCCATTATTCATATCTTCCACCGTTACACCCATTTTAGGGCTTGGTTCAAATGGGGCATCATTAATATCGAAGCTAAATGGGCGTATCATAGTATTAGGAATGTCGCCATTGCCTTCAAACGGGTTGAAGTGACGGCCCCTGGGTATGCTGATGCCGGGCGCCTTAGATAGGGCTGCCGTAGCATTTTGCACTTTACCATTGCGTTTGTAGCTGATGGTTACTTTTTCACCGGCTTCTTTATCGGCTATTATTTCTGTCAGTTCCTTACCGTTGTTAATAGCCTTACCGTCTATACTTGTTATCACATCGCCGGTTTTTAATCCTGCTTCAGCAGCTGCACTGTTCGGCATTACACGTTCTATTTCGGCTCCTCCATCTGCATTGTCAGGTTTGGTATATACACCCAGCATCGCCTTGCGTGTTATAACAATATTCTCTTGCCTGTCGCTGAAGGGCATCGTTATATCCGCATCATTGCCATTGTCTATGATGATCTTCTTACGTGTATGATTGTTCTGTATATCTTTTACCGTGGCTATGTTATCACCATTCACATACACGTTGCCGTCTTTTATTTCAATAATGGTTTTGCCTTCGCCATTACGTTTGATGACAACAGTTTCTTCCGATATTTCTTTAGTGCTACTCTTGCCCTTGCTTTCCTGGGCAAAAGATACAGACGTACTGCAGCAAACTGCTAATGCTAATGCGGGGATGATGGCACTTTTCATATCTGCGTGTTTTTGATGACACGAAAGTAAAACGCACAAAACCTTTTTCGCTCCCAAAGAAGCGTTAAAACGAACCTAATACAATGTTAAAAAAGACTAATGTAACAGGAAGGGGTTATATAGTCGTTCATTGCCTATGGTGGTAGCAGGCCCATGTCCTGAATAAACAGTTGTGTCATCGGGGAGGGAAAGTAATTGTCCTTTGATACTGCCAAGAAGTGTATCAAAACTGCCGCCGGGCAGGTCAGTCCGCCCGATACTGCCGTTAAAAAGAACATCGCCGCTCAGCACCCATTTACCCTCGGGATAATAAAAAGAAATACTGCCGGGAGAATGGCCGGGTGTAAAGCGAACTTCTATCTCATCTTTACCCAGCATCAATGGTGTGCCGTCTGCTATGTAAAAATCAGGCACAGGTGCTTTAGGAAAGTTGAAACCGAACAGCATGGCCGAACCAACGGCGCCACCCAACACAGGCAAGTCTTTTTCGTGTATGCCAAACAGTACGTTATAAGCATCTTTCAGTGCCTGCACGCCAAAAATATGGTCGATATGCGTGTGCGTATTGATGATGGATTTTAACTGCAGGTTATTAGCAGATAAGTACTGTTTGAATTGGCTTACTTCACCGGCCTCGTACATGCCGGGGTCCACCGCCCAGCACTCCTTGTCATCGTTTACGATGAGATAGCTATTTTCCTGAAAACCATTGAAAGTAAAAGACTTTATATACAGCATTGGTCGTATATTTTCATTAATTTAGAATGCAAACTTATTATTTAAGGTAGTATATTGTAACACCTAATTCTAAGTCAACCACAATATCATAACAGTATTCGTTTATGAACATACACCCTCGATACCGGGCTGCCATGCTTAGTGTAGCTAGCGCACTGTCACTATGTGCCATATCGCCTGCTGCAAATGCACAGTCAAACCTGGAAATATTCGGGCAAAACCGTATCCAATACCGCAAGTTCGACTGGAAGTTTTTTGATACCAAGCACTTCCGTATTTATCACTACGATGCTGCCGGCCGTGGCCTGGCACGCTATGTGGCCGAACAGGTGGAAAATGATATACGCCTGGTAGAAAGAAAAATGGGGGGCCAGTTTCCACGCCGCTTTAAGATAGTTGTTTACAACACGTATGATGAATATCGCCAAACCAACATTGGCCGCCGCTTCGATTCGCAACTGCAGGATATACCCGCGGGCACGGTAGATATAGTGGGCGATAAATTGGTCGTTTACTTCACCGGTGAACATGAAGACCTGCGCAGGCAAACACGTGCCGGCATGTCGCGCGTGGTAATGGAGCGTATGCTGTTTGGTGAAAACTTCAGGGAAATGGTACGCAATGCCGTGCTCATGAACCTGCCTACTTGGACAGTGTACGGATACATAGCTTACCTGGTAGATGGCTGGGATGCCAAAAGCAACAGCGATTGGAAAAACATGCTGGAGGCTAAACCTAAAGCTGGCTTCTTTGAACTGGCAGAAGAGCAGCCGGAGCTGGCCGGTAAGGCCTTTTGGAAATATATATCTGACAGGTATGGCGATAACAACATGAAGACTGTGTTGTATACCATGCAGATGAAGAGCAACCTGAACCAGGGTATTAAAATGTCGCTGGGGCAGAACATCAAGCAGGCCTACGATTCGGCTATTGCATACTACAAGGGTATGTATGCCAAGGATGAGCTCGTACAGGAAAAGCCGGACTCGAACATGGCCGTGCTGGATATAAAGATACCTAAGGATGGCACTACTTTGCGAAACATACGCGTGGCCCCTAAAGGCACCGATGTGGCTTATGTGACATGGAAGAACGGTGAATTTAAAGTATACATACAAAAAGCTAGCGGCGATCGGGTAGCTTCCGTAATACTTGAAGGTGGCAGGCTGGATTATAATGAACTGCCTGACCCCGACTACCCGATAATCGCATGGTCGAACAACGGCTATAAATTGGCCATACTTTACAAAAAGGGTACTAAAACACAACTGCGCATCTTCAACTCTTACAAGGCGCAGATAGAGAACTATTCTATACCTCCCGGCCGTTTCGATAGGGTATTGAGCATGACCTTTAATGAAGATGATGATAAGCTGGTATTCTCCGCAATCAAGAAAAGCCAGACCGACCTGTATGAGTTTACCATCCGCGGCTCGCGTATGAAGAACATTACCAACGATGCATGGGATGATGTACAGCCTTGCTTTGTAAGTGGTGGTTCCCGCAGGGGTATCCTCTTCTTGTCAAATCGTCCTAAGGCAAACCTGGAAGTACCATTAGGCGTAAATGAACTGCCAAACGGGCCAATGAATGTGTTTTTCTACAACACACGCACCAAGCGCAAAGAGTTGCTGCAAATGTCGCGCGTTACTACCGGCAATGTATCGCAGCCTATACAATATGGTAGCGATAACTATGCATACCTGTACGATGTGAATGGCATACAGAACCAATACCTGGTGCTGATGACACGCGGTGCTAATAATACAGACTCTGCATATGGGGTACCTGTTACCAATCATGCGCGCAATATCGTGGGCCATCAATATAATCCTGCCGGTAATGTAGTGGCAGATGTATTGCAGGTAGGCGATAAATACACTGTTTACTTCAAGCCGCAACTGGTGCCTGGTAAAAATGTAGTAATAAAAGACCCTCAGCCTACAGAGCTGTTGAAAACAGACCTGCAAAAACCTGCACCAGTATCAGAGCTTAGCAATGAGGCAATGCACAAACGTGAGCCCGTGATGAAGAGCGGCAATGCTTTCCAGTCTGAATTTAAAGACGATGGCGCTGCTGCGGCTACAGTAACAGATGCTAATATGGCAATGGCAAACGAAGTGAATGCCGAAATTAATGTAAAGCAGGCTGCAGATAGCGAATACCTGAAAATGAAAGCTCAGCCATACCGCCTTTCATTGAAGCCCGACTTCTTTAGCATAAAACTGGATAACAGCGTCCTCTTCAATAAATACCAGTCGGTAGCGCAAACCGGTGGCCGCTTTATTAACCCTTCTTTGGGTGGTATGCTTACGGTTAGCATCAACGACCTGATGGAAAACTATCGCTTTACGGGTGGTCTCCGCTTGCCTATCAA
>CAMLKS010000201.1 GCA_946480675.1 uncultured Bacteroidota bacterium | reverse complement strand
TCATCGGTCTTATAATTACGACACTGACACAATCAAGCGCAGCCACTGTGGCGCTTGTATTGAGTGCGCTAAATGCAAAGGCGATTGACCTGCATGTTGCCACTGCAATCGTTCTGGGTGCTGAGGTTGGTACTACAATCAAGCTTGTTATAGCTTCGGCAGGAAAGGAAGCCACGGTGAAAAGAGTCGCTTTAGGAAATATTATTTTTAATATAGTAACCCTCATCGTCATTTTCGTTTTTCTGACGCCTGTAAACCATTTTATTACTTCAGTTATAGGCATTACAGAACCGCTGCTGGCATTGGCCACTTTTCAAACTTTAACTAACGTAGTATCCATCCTGTTATTCTTTCCATTGTTAGGACGAATGGCCCGTTTCCTCAACGGACGGTTTAAAGAACATAGCCAGCAAACATTCTATATCCACAAGGTGCCTGTGGAAGATGAAGAATTAGCTATAACTGCGTTAGAGCAGGAAACTACCTATTTCTTGAAAATTATTATCCAGTACTGTCTGGGTGTTTTTGATAAAGAGAATCTGAAACAGCTTAACAGCACAATGCCTGAAGCATTTTCTGAACTTAGGAATTCAGATAGATATCAGTTCATTAAACAACTGCATGGAGATATGTACACTTACGCTATCACACTGCAGAATGCCACTATTAGCCAGGAACAGGTAATATTATTAAGTCGACTGGTTACTGCTGCTCGCAATGGTATGTATGCAGCCAAAAGCATAAAAGATGCAGAATCCGATATTACTCAGCTCCGCAATTCCGGCAACGACGTTAAATACCAGTTTTATATAGAATCGAAAAAAACTGCTTCATTGTTACTGGAGCAGTTTTCAAAACAATTAGAAAAAGGTGCCGGTAAAGAGTTGCAGTTTGCGGGGCTTGTTGAAATTTATCGGACAATCAGCGATGGGTACAACGGAAGACTTCAGAAACTTTACAATAACACTTCCATGTCTCAACTTTCAGATATTGAAGTTTCTACTATTATCAACTTTAATCGAGAGATATACAGCGCCTTCAAATCGCTTGTTTTTGCATTAAAAGAGCTACAGCTTACAGGCGATGAAGCTAAGTATTTTGACGAGATGCCCGGTTTTATTCGATAAATATCGGCTTCTTATTGATACTGTATATAAACCGGGCTTGGGAAAAGGTTGAGTACTTCTTTGGGTGTCATAAGGCGATAAGGTGTAGTGAGTTTATCATTCTTATAAAACAATTTAAAACCGGCAAATTGAATCGGTTCCGTGGAAATTGCAATTTCATAACTACTGATCTTTTTAGCCGGGAAACCAAATCCATCCATATTCATTACAATTTGCACTTCAGGCCGTAGTACTATTTGCTTGTAGTTAGTCACCATGTCTCTTGTAAATCGGTGTACGACAAGTATTTTGGGGGGTAATTCGAATTTCTTGACGAGCCCGGCAAGGTATGCTGATGCATAATTGATATCAGCCGCATCATAGGTACCAATTTTCGCGCAAGGAATTTCTCCGCCTTTCATAGAGTATTCCGGATCAATGCCAAGGTGCACCTGGGGCAGTTTTAAAAAATGCTCCAGCGCAGGTAGCTCTTCTTGCAAGCTGCTATGGCCAATCTGTACGTCCAGAAACACAATGGCATTTATACTTTTAGCCAGTTCCAGCGCCTTTTCAATTTGATGATCGGGCATGCGCAGGCGATATCTTGCCCCTGCACCGGGGCTACGTTGTGCAGTTACGGCAATATAATGTATTGCAGGCACAACAGGGATGGTTGGGTCGGCGGCTTCCCAATTGCGTGCTTCCGCTTGCAGTTTACTGAGCATTTCTTCGGTAGGCAGTTCTCCAAGAATACCCATGCCTTTTGAATAAAAATTGCCGTAGTAAGCAACCACACGATTGAATGGTAGTATAGCACCCGGTAAAGGGTATGATCTTACGGGCCATTTTGCATTCGGCTTGCCGTGTACTAAATGTAGTTGCAAAGTATCATATAAAGCTGTATCGATATGAACGTGCTGGATTTGACTACTATCAAAAGCAATGGCAACCTGTTTCTTTTTCAAGCTTGTTTTGTCAGGCACTCTATTAGCATCCGTTTTGTTACAAGCACTGAATGCAATGCCAAGGAGAAGTGCAACAGCTAGTGTAGGTCTTAGAGTGTATTTAGTCATACAGTTTATTATCTGAAAAACGCTATTGCAAAGCTGCTTTAATGGAGGCTAAAAACTGCTATTTCCCGTCAAAACAATACATGACAACTGTCAGTTTACGATATCTAAAACTGTTCTTTTATTGCATGATTCAACTGATTGGCAGTCCAATGCCCATCTACTATAATTCTCCTTATGGTATACATGGGTTCAGTAGTATCTTGCTTGCCGCTTAATTGGAAGGCAGACAAGTAGCCATGGTTTTTAAGGTGCGCAATAGCTTGAGCATTCCATACCCCATACGGATATGAAAAATAAAGGACCGGCTTGCCTGTAATTTCTTTCAGCAGTTTGGTTGGTTTGGTTAGTTGTATTGCCCAATCTTGATCCTTATAATTTCTTACATCATGATGATCCCATGTGTGACAACCAATAGAATGGCCACGCGTACTTATTTCTGCCAGTTGCTTGCGATTTAAATAATCGGGTTGGTTGATAGTAACAGTCATGATAAAAAATGTCGCATTAAAGCCGTATTTATCCAGCTCCGGCAATGCATTGGTATATTGTGAAGCTGTACCATCGTCAAATGTCAACAATATTGGTTTTTCAGGGAGTGGCTGATGATGCAATAAATATGCAGTCAACTGGTCAGGGCTGATAGTATGATAGCCACTGTCGCGCAGCATTTTGATATGTTCGCTAAAGCGCTTTACAGGGGTAATATAGATTTTGGCTGATTTTGAGTCTGTAGCCTTCCAGTCACGAATCTGGTGATAGCAGAGAACAGGTACTTGTTTGATAAAAGTACTTTTGGAACTAACGTTAACCGGTAGATGGTTATCAATTTGTCCGGAAGGATGCCAAGATATGCTGATGTATAACAGGCAGGTGAAAATTAATTTTTCCATTTGGCTACTAACGCTTTTTAGTTTTGTTAATCATATTTTGCTTTCATCAGATTACATACTGATTGAACGCCTTTTACTCCCCATATTATCTTGCCAATTGCTTCGTTCTCAAAACGCCACGTAGTAAGTCCTTCTAAGATGACTTGCGTCTCTTCTACATATATTATTAAGTTGTCTGTTGCCAGCTTCGTATTGCGTTGCAATGCTCTGATGATCCTTTTAGGTAGGGTTTCATCAAGTGAATTGCCTGGTTGTATTGTTTCAATTATCAACGGCTTGGAATGTTTAATAGCTGCAAGTGCATCAAATAAGTTGCGTTTGGGTCGTGCTAAAGCTAAAACTGTAAATCCTTCATTCGTTGTTATTCTGAAGTCACGAAATGGCATATGTTGTTTCAGTATATGCTTTATTTCTTCTTCAAATCCCAATGCTTTCTTCATAACTATTGAATTAAAATCTACAACTGCCTAATCGGTAGTATACCGTCTTTAATTGTGTCTTGTTATGCGTACCCCTATACAAAGAAAGTAGTAGTACTATACAGAATAGATGATTGAGGTCATAGTTCAGACTGATTTACATGGTCTAAAAACAAAATGATCTTGCAAAAGTCTGTAGGGTGCGGTTAGTTGATTTTAATCAGTTTATTGCGCTTGTTTGATCATTGGTCTACGAGTCAGTTGAAGCTAATTTGCTTCAAAATAAGTATCATGAAAAATATTTTGATAGTAGTTCAGGGTAAGAAATTTCCTGAGAGTGCTTTCGAATTTGCTGGCAAACTCAATGAGCAATCACCAGTATCGTTAACCGCACTCGTATTTCCAGAGATGGTGCACATCGAAAACTGGGCAGCCTATTCTGCAGCCAGTGCAGGTACGTTAGTAGATCCTGCTGTAGAGATAAATACACATAGGCTGATGGAGTGGAGTAAAGAGCATCAAATAAATTGTGTTATACATCATGGGTCGATGGAACAAGGCGTATCACAGATAATTAAAGAAAGCAGGTTTGCTGATTTAATCCTTGTTGCGGATGATAGTTTTTATAAGGAAGAGGGGAGCACTATATTAGAGGCAACCAAAGACGTGTTGCACCGTTCAGAGTGTCCTGTCATGGTTATTCCGGAAAATGTAAGTTTCCCTGAGCATCTGCTGTTTGCTTATGATGGTAGCCAATCATCCATGTCGGCAATCAAGCAATTCACATATCTCTTTCCTGAATTCAGAACTTTGGATAGCATCTTCCTGCACATGGGGAAGGATGGTGAAGATATTCCGTATAAAGAAAACATGGCACAATGGATCACCGGGTATTTTCCCAATCACTCTTTTGTTAACATACATTCTGATGCAGATGAGTATTTTGGGTCGGGAGTAAAACCCCTACCTACGTTGGTCATTGTCGGGGCCTTCGGAAGAACTGCTTTATCCCAGTGGTTTCATCCAAGTTTTGCTGATGATTTGATTTCAAAATACCGTGTGCCGCTTTTTGTGTGCCATGCCAGTTGATGAGATAGTAGTAGGCAATTGATTTGTTTCACTATCTATGTTGACACAAGTCAGCAGTCACTTTTCTTTTACAGTTTAAGTTTGTTCTACAAAATAAAGATTATGAAAAAAATCAGTATTGCGCATATCAATAACCGCCACAATGACTGGCTTCGGGCCACATCTTTTTATCAGCAAGAGATAGAGATATTGAAAAAGAGATTAACCGAAATAGCCGGCAAGAATACTAATGCAGACATGCTGCCGCAGGTTGAGCATTATGAGAACCAGTTTAAAGTACAAGCCGACCAGTTGGACCGCCTTAATCATGATATAGAAGCTTACGTAGCTACTCTTGCACGCGAAGCTTCTGATTCTAAGGCCGGGTACGTAGAGGCCGATTTGCTGAAACAACATGAGTTGCTTGATGAAAGGTATCAGCAGGAGGCAACTATTGTGAATGATTTAAGGCATGAGTTTAACCGGTTTGCTACACACTGGATGTAGTGATTTATGCAAGTTTGCGTGTCATCTTATATCGTATTGAAAGATAGAGATGCCTGCAGTTGCTTGCTTTACTAATAAAGTAATCTGTTTTAATGCAAGCTCAGGATACTACGGATAATATTGCTGTGACAGTGCGGGCGTTGCTGCTTTTCTTTCTGGTGGCTTTAATTCTCTTTTTGGGAAGAACGCTGTTTATTCCGAT
>CAMLKS010000200.1 GCA_946480675.1 uncultured Bacteroidota bacterium | reverse complement strand
ACTGATATGGATGTACCGCCGAGGCGACAAATCGAAAGATGGTGTATGGAGCATAGTAGAAACCGGCAAGGCGCACAGCCCTTTCTTTGCCTTCCGCATGGTGTTCATCAGCAGCAAGAAGGACTATAGCGAAGAACAATTAAAAATGATACTGCACCATGAAGAGCAGCATGGCCATGCCATGCATTTTATTGACTTAATGTTTATGCAGTTAGCCAAAGTGGTATTCTGGTTTCACCCCTTGGTATATGTGTACTATAATAGGCTACTGACTGTACATGAATATCAGGCAGATGCTGCGGTAGACGAAGACCCGAAAACCTACGGACAATTCCTTATAGAACAAACCATGCTTGGCACAGCCCCTGCCCTTTCACATTCCTTCAATCGTTCACCCATAAAAAAACGTATCCTTATGCTAACCAGGAACTCTTCTGCTTTATCTAAAAGCAAAATGCTATTGGCACTACCTATTACCCTTGTATGTGTATTGTGCTTTTCCAAAAATGCTTTATCTGATGATAAGCGTATCAAGAAGGGAAATACTATAACCTACAAAGGAAATGTGTTTGAAATGTCGGAAGAACAAGGAGACACAGTTATTATTATTGACCCTACCAATGGAGAAGAAATTATGAAGGTACGAATGAAAGCACCTCAGCCATTATCTATGAATGGCAAGAGCATTTACAGCAATTATTCCACGGGAGTTGACATAAGCACTATAGGTATATTAACTGGTACGTCTTTAAAACAATATCTTTTTAGCAAATTAAAGCAGGAATTCAGGCAATTAAACGATGGCGAATATCATCTGGATATAGACAACATAATTATCAATGAAAGGGGTAAAATAGTTTATTACGATTATGGTGGGTTAAGATATCAGGAATTTGCAGATCCTAACAATAGGAATAAAGTAGTTGACCAAAAGATACAAGACTTATTTAGTAAGAAAATAAGCTCTTTAATGAATGATGTTCCGAATACTCAGCCGGCTATGATTAATAACCAACCTGTTCTTTTCCAAATAGAAGCATTGGATTTTCATAGCTCCTTCAAAGTGAGAAACGGAGATATAGTCAAATAAAAAGCCCCGCTAATGCGGGGCTTTCTTTATTAAATTATTCAACTTAGTTCTTCACCGGCAGGTAGCTATATTTCTTAGCATACTCTATCATTTGCTGGTAGAAGCTTTCAGGGTACTCTACTTTCACATCGGTTATCTTGTCGCCATCCATTACGGGCACCAGGCGGGGCTGTATAAAACCACGGTAAGGTTTTACATTCAGCTTTGCATAACGCTCCAGTATCTCCTTGTGCAGTACAGGGTCTACTTTCACGCCATATGTTTCTACTAACGCCTTACCGGCAGCATAGTCGCCTTCCGATTTTATGCGTTGTATCTCTTTCAGCAGTTGGCCAAACAGATCACGCAGTTTTTCGTAATCGTTAACGCGTACATATGTCTTGCCGTCTTTCTTTACAAACTCTACTACGTTGTCTTTCTTACCTTTTTCATAAGCCCAGCGTGCATTCAGTGCGCGGTTGCGCATATGTGCTTCTTCCAGTTGCTCTCCCGGTTTCAGGCGTGTCAGCTGCGTCATCAGGCCATTCATCATATAGCTGTCATATTCAGCCATACCTACTTCTTTGCTGGGTGCTACGCCTATCTCCGTCAGTTTAGGGTCTATAGCATAGTACAGGCCCACCAGGTCGGCACGTGCTTCTTCCAGGCAAGATGCATAGTTTTTCAGCGTCTTATCCGTTGTTTCCACACCCGGGTTTATTTGTCCGGATGCGTGCCCTATACACTCGTGCATATCGGTATGCAGGTCAGATGCCAGGTTGCCGTATTTCTTTGCACGGGCTTTCACCGTATCATTCACAGCAAACTCATCCAGCACACCACCTTTAGCGCTGGCTACATTGTATGAATGGATAATATTGCTCAGCGATACCGATTTTGAACCATGCTCTTTACGTATCCAGTCGGCATTTGGCAGGTTCACACCTATCGGCGTGCTTGGGGCCGCATCACCACTTTCTACTATTACTGTGATAGCTTTAGCCGTGATACCTTTTACGCTTTTCTTCTTATGCTCGGGCATCAGTGGCGAATTATCTTCAAACCATTGCGCCTGGTCGGCTATCGCCTTAATGCGCTTGGTAGCTTCCATATCTTTCATAGATACTACACTTTCAAAGCTGCCTTTCTTACCTATCGCATCCAGGTACACTTCTATAAAACCGTTCACTACATCTATGCGGGAGTTTACATCATTGGCCCATGCTATGCTGTACTCATCAAATGTTTTCAGGTCGCCTGTACGATAATATTGTATCAGCAGTTGCAGCGCTTTCTTTTGCTGGTCGTTTTCAGCAACGGTTACGGCTTTTTCCAGCCAGCCTACTATCTTTTCGATAGATGCGCTGTACATGCCGCCCACTTTCCATGTTTTCTCTACTATCTGGCCATTCTCTTTCATCAGTTTGCTGTTCAGGCCCCACGATGGTGCATTGCCTTTCGTATCAAACTTTGAATAGAATGCTTCTACTTCCTTCTGCGTTACACCTTCATAAAAGTTGTTGGAAGAGTTCACCACGTTGTCAACATTCGGGCGCAGGTCCACCACTTTAGGTTCTACCTTAGGGTCGTAGATAAGTGGCTTGATGCGTGTCAGGAATGCCTCTACCGTTTCGCCCTGTTCTTTCGGCAGCAGCGATTGGTCGCTGTTCTTTACCAGTTCCGCAAAGTATTCATACTTGCATTCCGGCAGGAATTTCTCATTGCTATAATGGTGGTGGTTGCCGCTGCTAAACCAGAAACGGCCACAGTATTCTTCAAATTTCTTCCAGTCTGCGCTGTCTTTACTGCCATTGTAAGTAGTGTATACAGCTTCCAGTGTTTTGCGCAACAGTATGCCGTATTTACTCTTCTGGTCGTAAATGATATCGCGGCCACAAAGCGCTGCTTCATACAGGTAGTACGACAGTTGCTTTTGCTGCAGGCTCAGGCCATCCCAGCCCGGCACCTGGTAGCGCAGCACTTGTATATCGGCAAATGCTTCAGCCTCTACATTAAAGTTGGTATCGTATACTGCTACAGGTGCTGCCGTACTATCGGCTGTTTTATCGCCTGTGGCAGCGTTGTTGTTACATGCCGTAACAAACACTTGTGCTCCTATCATTGCCATAACAGGTAGTTTCCACTTTTTCATTTTCTATAAAGGGATTTTTATAACGGTTAAAAATAAGGGTTTACTGGCATACGGCAGTATATCTGCATGGTATTTTAATAGGTAGGTAGTATTTTGCAGCCGCATGATAAAATACCTGATCCCTGTATTGCTGCTTGCCGGTGCCTGCACAACAAATAGTGCACCTGCAGATACGGAAACTCAAACTAAGCACAAAGCTCCCGCCACCGGCACTATAGTGGCTGCCGATAGTATGGATATTGCTGAGGATAAACTGAATGGCCATATGTTTTCCGTATCTGTTATAGCTACGGATAGCAGTATCAATGGCACGTATGATGTGGAAGCTATCTGGGGCAACAACCTCGCTAACAGTACTATCAGGTTACCGCATGGCGGCGAACATTTTAAACCCCTGCTTCGTAAAGGTGATAGTGCATATACATACATTCTCGGTTTTCATTTCGATACCGATACTATCTTCCACGATTATTATCAAATAAGCGCAGAGCGCGGGCAGATAATGATGAAATACATCAAAGCTTATCAATAGATACATTACAATAAAAGCCGCCCCGTAAAGAGCGGCTTTCAAGTATGATACATTTAACAACTGTTATCGTTTTACTACCTTATAAGTAGTGCGTATGCCATTGATGGTTACGTTGCAGAAGTAAAAACCTGTTGCAGGACCGGCAATGGTATATTTATACATACCCTTATCCAGCGTACCAGCATTTATCTCCTGAACTGTTTTACCCATAATATCTATCATTTCAATGTGCAGGCTTGATTTATTTTCTGTCACATCTATTTCAAGCGTTGCACTTTCTGTGAATGGATTAGGATATATTCTTACGTTCTTATCCAGTACAGCAACTTCTTTTACACTCTGAGGTACGCCCAGGTATTCCTTGCGAGATATGACCATCATCGTACTCTTGTTCACTGTTTTGGTTACACCCGCCACATCTGTTTGCGATCTTGTAACGCTTGATGCAGGTTCCTGTATTGATATGAACATATACTTGTAATCGGGCGTAAATGTCATACCGGTAGGTTCAGATTCACGTGGTGCATGCATAAACACTTCGATTTTAGGGTTAGCCTGTGTATGGCCCGGACGTATCACCCATACGTGGTTGCGGCCACCATCCTGCAATACCCACAGGTTACCCCTGTCGTCAAATGCCAGGTTGTCGTTACCGCTACCCCAGTCTTCGCTTATCACATCTGTACCGCTGGTTACACGGTATGTTTTACCACCTGCATACGTTTGGAAACCTGTAATAGTACTACCGTTGTCAACAAAACGATAGATGCGGTTATACCCTTTGGCGGTAAAATATATCTGGCTATCAATGGTGCCAATCTCTACATCTTCAATACCTGAAAAAGTACTACCCATAGCCGAACCAAATATCTTCACATCATTACGCTCCTGTTTGGTAGTGTTAGGTACGCTTACCCACGTACCCGTTGTGCCTGTAGGTTCGTTGCCCGATAATGGCTGATCTAATTTCAGCACATACAGCGAACCTGTTGAAAGGTTGCCTGCTGTATTAGCTACGAATTTATATAATGCACCAAGGCCGTCATCTTCACCATAATAAACCGTCTTACGGTCTTTATGCACTACTACATTTTCATGGCTCATTCGGCCCATAGCCCACAGTTTTTCAGGGCCATTGCCATAGTCTTTTACTTTTCTTGTTTTAGGGTCTACCTCTACATTCCAGCCAAAGTCGATATAACCATCACTATTCGCATCACCTGTACTCGGATAATCTTCTTCGCAGGTAATGCTGGTTTCCCATGGCGTAACACCACCGGAACAGTTGGCTTGCGTTTCTGCAACGGTTGAAAAATCTACAGCACCTACACTATCTACTACCCATAAACCCATAGAAGCATTGAAATGCACACCAAATACAGACACACCACCTGTTTTATTACCACGTTCGTGGTTCAGGTCTATCCATCCTTCGGTGCTGCTCGTACCATTCTTTGCCACATATCCTGTAAAGTCAAAATTACTTTTTACGGTACCCGTACCTATAGTAAGCGGGTCACCCGTTTGTGCCAGGAACTGGTAAGCATGCGTAGAGGGTATCTGG
>CAMLKS010000199.1 GCA_946480675.1 uncultured Bacteroidota bacterium | reverse complement strand
AGGTACAGAGGGGCAGGCACCCTTCCCGGTGCAGACACCCTTTGGTATACAAAAGCAGATGGTGCCTGTACAGATAGATGAACCACTGCTACGCAAAATAGCTACAGAAACAGGGGGTAAATATTTCCGCGCAGTCAACAATAGGTCGCTGGATGCGATATATAAGGAGATAGACACACTGGAAAAGACCAAGATAGAAATAAGCTCTTACAAACATTATGCAGAGCTCTTCTTCCCGTTTGCACTGATGGCTGTTATTTGCCTGGTGTTGGAAATGGTGTTGCGCTATACGATGTTTCGTAGCATCACTTAATGCTATAGTATGCCTGCATAAAGCTTGTGGAATCCATATATTGATAGGCTGTTCTGTATTGTCGTACCAATGTGCTATCCTTCGCACTATAAAAATGGCTATTTATCAGCATGATTTCACAAACCCTTTTATACCAGTCGGTCATCTTTTGGTGCGAATTGAAACGTTCATACATCATTTCATAGGGATAGCTTTCTGTATGCGCTGCCGATTGTGTATTAACACGTATATCCGCAGATAAAGAGATAAAACGGATATCATTATCATATAGGGCATCACGCATTTCTGCATAGCTGAGTACGGTACTACTATCCGATTTTTTAACGAAAAGCCGGTTATTGTCCATGTCTGCCAATATCCACTTCTTACTGGCAGCATCATACACTTCTATCATGCTGTGAGAATCATCGTGGCCGTTATGCGCTTGTTGTGTCACACCCTCTGCAATACGAGTCTGGTATCCGGCTTGTGCTAGCAGGTGCCTGGTATAGTCTACTATGCGGCTGCAGGTTAGGTATAATTTGCCGCTCATTGCTTTCTTCGTTCGTTGTTCATTGGTCAGCTTGTTATCATTTTCTCCATGGGTATGTATCCAGCATATGGCGCTAAGCAGGCTGTTCAGCTGATGCTTATATACGATAAACTGCTTTGCGTGCAGGTCTGTATATACAAACCGGTACAGGCCTTCACGTTCCATATCTACAGTCTTATCGTCAATGTTATATATACCCGGCGCTATAATGAGTTGCTCCGGCAATGGCCGGGCAGTATCCCTTCTTGTGACAAACGGTATATTCCCCGTACTGTCATAACAGAAATAGGTAGAGTAGTTGTGGTCAATGACATTATTGGCAATGCCGTATGGAGGGGGCTTGTTTTTTATCAAGCGAGAACGGATATCTTTCCTGTAAGCATATACCAGCAGCATGTTAACAGCAATGCTGCTAATGGCTACAAATAAGTATAGGCGCTTAGGGCTCATGACCCTAAATTAACCGCATTTTAATCCATTGTCAATTAACTATCGGTTAATGACTCGTTTTTATTGACGAATGGAAATACGGCTATTTCATCGCCTCTCTTTCTTTTTGCAGCTGAAACATTTTATCACGTAGCCTCGCAGCTTCCATAAAATCGAGTTCTTTGGCAGCTTTTTCCATTTCTTTTTTGGTTTTGGCTATCAGCTTTTCCAGTTGTGCAGCCGTTTTATACTCTACACCTTCATCGGCAGCTATAGGTGCCAGCTCTTCATGCAGGGCATACTTATTATTTTCATCATAGCCTTTTATCTCCAGCACCGATGTTTGTTTGAAAACTTCTTCTTTCGATTTGGTTACCGTACGTGGTGTAATGCCATGTGCCAGGTTATATGCTATCTGTTTCTCCCGGCGGCGGTTGGTTTCATCTATGGTCTTCTGCATGCTTTCCGTCATCTTATCGGCATAAAAGATAACCAGGCCATCCACGTTACGCGCTGCGCGCCCGGCCATCTGTGTCAGGGAGCGTTCATCCCTTAAGAAACCTTCCTTGTCAGCATCCAGTATCGCCATCAGTGATACCTCCGGTAGGTCAAGCCCTTCACGTAGCAGGTTCACACCTACCAGCACATCTATATTGCCCAGGCGCAGGTCGCGTAGTATCTCTACGCGCTCCAGCGTATCCACTTCACTATGTATATACTTACTGCGCACGTTTACGCGTGCCAGGTATTTATCCAGTTCTTCGGCCATGCGCTTGGTAAGGGTGGTTACCAGCACGCGGTCGCCTTTCTTCACGCGCAGGTCTATCTCATCCAGCAGGTCATCTATCTGGTTCATGCTGGGGCGTATTTCTATCGGCGGGTCCAGCAACCCTGTTGGGCGAACGATTTGTTCTGCAAACACACCTTCACTTTGTTCCAGTTCATACTTACCCGGTGTAGCACTTACAAATACTGTTTGGTTCAGCAGTCCTTCAAATTCATGAAAGTTCAATGGCCTGTTGTCCAGCGCACTCGGCAGCCTGAAGCCAAAATCTACCAGGTTCAGCTTACGGCTGCGGTCGCCACCATACATGCCGCTTATTTGTGGTATGGTCACGTGGCTTTCATCCACCACCAGCAAAAAATCATCGGGGAAATAATCTATCAGGCAGAAGGGGCGTGTGCCCGGCCTGCGTCTGTCCAGGAAGCGTGAATAGTTTTCTATACCACTGCAATAGCCCAGCTCCTGCATCATTTCCAGGTCATAGTTTACCCGCTCTTTTATGCGCTGTGCTTCCAGTGGCTTATTGATGCTTTTAAAATATTCTACCTGTGCATGCAGTTCATCCTGTATCTCATGTACAATCCGCGCCATCTGGTCGCGCGGTGCTACATACAGGTTGGCCGGAAAGATGGCGGCATTCTGCATCGTGCCTATGCGTTTGCCGGTATCCACTTCAAAACTTTCTATTTCTTCCACCTCATCGCCAAAAAAGGTAATGCGGTACCCATAATCCACATAAGGCAGGTTAATGTCTACCGTATCGCCCTGCACACGGAAGGTACCACGTGTAAATTCCCCCTGGCTGCGATTGTATAAACCATTCACCAGCCGGTGAAGAAATTGGTTACGGCCAATACTATCCCCTTGGTTGAAACGGATGATACCCGCCGCATAATCGGTAGGGTTACCCATACCATATATACAGCTTACCGATGCTACCACTATAATATCCCGGCGGCCGCTCAGCAGGCTGCTGGTGGCACGCAGGCGCAGCTTTTCCAGTTCTTCGTTAATGCTCAGGTCTTTCTCTATATAAGTATCGCTGGTAGGTATATATGCTTCCGGCTGGTAGTAATCATAGTAGCTCACAAAATATTCTACCGCATTATTGGGGAAAAACTGGCGAAATTCACCATATAGCTGTGCTACCAGTGTTTTATTATGCGTCAGTACCAGCGTAGGTTTTTGCACTTCTTGTATCACATTGGCCATGGTAAATGTTTTACCCGAGCCGGTTACCCCCAGTAGTGTCTGAAAACGTTCTCCTTCTTTGATCCCTTTGGTCAGTTCTGCAATGGCAGTAGGCTGGTCGCCAGCCGGTGAATATGGTCGCTCTATCTGGAACATATCCTAAAGTTCGGGATTTTCAACAATTGCGGCCAAGCTATTGTTCTAACGTCGCATAATGACTACAAACAGCAATTCTGGTATGAATACGTGTATAAATGGGGTGAATCATGATTCTCGTTATTTTTAAATAATGTTTAATGAATGAATTTTGTAACATATTTTTATTAAACGATACCCCCGTTATTATTGGATAATTGATGAATGCAAAACTGCGTGAAGCGCGCGAACTCCTACATGATTCGGAGGAAAAATATCGCAATCTCTTTAATTACTGCCCCATCCCCATGTGGATTTACGATCTGGAAACACTTTGCTTTCTGGACGTAAATGAAGCGGCTGTACGGAGCTATGGCTATACCCGCGATGAGTTTTTGAACATGACCATTGCTGAGATACGCCCTAAAGAAGATGTTGCACTGGTAAAGACAGCTATAGACCGTGTAAAGCAGAATATCCAAAACTTCAACCAGGGGTTTTTCCGGCATCGCAAAAAAAATGGGGAACTTATACAGGTAAAAATTGAAAGCAGTAGCATTTCTTTTGATGGCAAATGGGCACAACTGGTGCTGGCAACAGATATTACGGCCGAAGTAGAAGCAAACAGAAAACTTAAAACTGCCCAGGAAATAGCAGCACTCGGGTATTGGAACCAGAATTTATTGGATGGGTCTATGCATTGGTCGGATGAAGTGTATGGAATTTTTGAGGTCGACCCCGCATCTTTTGAGCTCACCTTTGAAAACCTGGTTAATAAGTTTCATCCTGATGACCGGCATGTGCTGTTTGCAGACCCGGATAAGCTGCTGAAGGGCAATGAATATTATGAAAATGAACATCGCATTTTATCGCATACAGGCAAGCCCAAATGGATATATGAGCGTATCCGCGTGGTAAGGGATGCCAATGGCAAACCTGTGAAAATAGAAGGTGTTACATTAGATATAGATAAGCGTAAACAAGCTGAGTTAGAGATAAAACGAAAAAATCAATTATTGCAGGCCACCCACGCATTTGCCTCCAAACTGCTCATGCATAATGACTGGATTACAGCTATTAAGGAATCATTTAACATAATAGGGGAAACCGTTTCGGTAGAGGACATATATTATTTCGAGAACCATGTGCATCCCGACACCGGTGAGCGCCTGACAAGCCAGCGTATCAACTGGAGGAACGATGGTACTGTTGTATTGGACGATCCTGCCGCCCAGAATATACCCTTTAGCTTGTTTGATAGTTTTCAGACTTTATCAACCGGGAAACCATTTCACAGCGTCGTAAGCCAATTGCCCGAAGGTGTATTGAAAGCTACTTTGGAAACGCAGCATATCAAATCATTACTGGCTCTTCCCGTATTTGTAAACAACGTATTTCACGGATTCATTGGTTTTAACGACACCAAAAATGAGCGTAGCTGGCTGGAAGATGAAGTGAGCTTTTTGGATACGTTGGCATTTAACCTGGCAACGACTATTGAAAAACGAAAGGTTGAAAATGAGGTGCGGAAAAGCAGGGAACAATTCCAGTCGGTAATAAACAATCTGCCGGGCATTACATATCGTTGTCTGCCCGATAAGGACTGGACAATGACTTTCCTTAGTGATGAGGTGGAGCGAATGATTGGTTACACCGCGGCAGACTTTATTGATAACAAAACCCGGTCTTTTGCCAGCATCATCCATCCCGATGACTTACCCGGTACTTATAGTATACTCAAAAAGATAAAAAGGATAAAGTCGTTTGAACTGGAGTATAGAATGGTGTGTAAGAATGGTAATGTAATATGGGTAAAAGAAAATGGCAGGGGTATTTTTGATGATAATGATAAGCTCATCTATATAGATGGTGTGATTATAGATATCACTGAAACTAAGCAGCAGCAGGAGGCGTTAAGGAATAGTAACGAACGTTTTGAACTGGTG
>CAMLKS010000198.1 GCA_946480675.1 uncultured Bacteroidota bacterium | reverse complement strand
TTAAGGATCTTTATGTAATTCAGTTTCACATTACTATCTCCAGGCCTCGACTCGTCATGCCATTCCACAAGTCTATCAACATTTGAATCAGACGATAAGTACTTTTCAATGGCAATTGTTGTTTCATCTATTGATTTTAATCGCCCTCTTTCCATCAATGCAGTGTGCCTGCAAAGATTCTTAACAGCACCCATATTATGGCTCACAAACAACACCGTTCTGCCTTCCTTGTTGCTGATCTCCCCCATTTTACCCATGCATTTTTTCTGGAAATCCGCATCTCCTACAGCCAATACTTCGTCTACTATTAATATCTCCGATTCCAGGTGCGCTGCTACTGCAAAAGCCAGGCGCACATACATGCCTGAGCTATATCTTTTTACAGGTGTATCTATATATCTCTCTACGCCGGAAAATGCTACTATTTCATCAAACTTTTTCCTGATTTCGGCTTTTGTCATACCAAGGATGGCACCATTCAGAAAAATATTTTCACGTCCCGTTAGCTCCGGATGGAAACCTGTGCCAACCTCAAGCAAACTGGCTATTCGCCCTTTAGCTTTTATAGTGCCTGTAGTAGGTGCCGTTACTCTTGAAAGTATCTTCAGCAATGTTGATTTACCTGCACCATTTTTCCCTATGATGCCCAGCACTTCACCCTGCTTCACTTCAAAGCTTACATCTTTAATAGCCCATACCCAATCACCACCTTTACTCTCCCTGTTATTCTCTTCTCCAAGTTTAGCATATGGGTCGTCCTTCCCTTTCACCCGATGCCACCACCTGTTCAGGTCGTGAGACAATGTGCCTGTGCCTATCTCTCCCAGCCTATACAGTTTGGAAATATTTTCAAGTTTTATCGCAATGTCAGACATACAAACTATTAAACGGTATCCATAAAGCTTTTCTCAACCTTATTAAATATTATGATACCCACTATCAGTATCACAAAGGTTGAGATGAAACTATATGTAAAATAGGTAGCATTAAAAGAGCCTGCGCCTAAAAATGCAAACCGGAAGGTCTCAATGATTGCTGTAAAAGGGTTCAATGCTATGATCCACCTATATTTTTCAGAAGCAAGCGATAGCGGATATACTACTGGGGTAGCATACATCAATAGCTGTATCCCGAAGCTAAGCAGGAAACGAAGGTCGCGATACTTGGTGGTAAGGGATGAAAAGATAATACCCAGCCCAAGCCCCAGCAGTCCCATCATTATAATTAAAACAGGGAACAATGCAACAGCCCATGTAAAGTGTATGTTGTTATCTGTAAACAGCATGTAATAAGCCAACACCGAAAAGAACAACAATAGTTGAATACCCAATCGTATCATATTCGATACGATGATTGATAATGGTATAATCAACCTTGGAAAATATACCTTCCCGAAAATGCTGGCATTAGCTGTAAATGTTTCTGATGTTTTAGTGAGCGACTCTGAAAAGTAGCTCCAACAGGTTACACCCGCCAGGTAGAATAAAACGGCCGGCACGCCATCAGTAGGTAATTGTGCTATCCTGCCAAATACCAATAAGAACATAATGGTTGTAAGTATTGGCTGCACCAGGAACCATATAGGACCTAAAATAGTTTGTTTGTAAAAAGCAACGAAGTCTCTTTTTACAAATAAGAAAAGCAAATCTCTATAGCGCCATACCTCTTTAAGGTTTAGCTCTAAAATGCCGCTCTTAGGTTTTATTTCAAGATTCCAGTGCGTTTCGTTTGCACTCATCATTATGCTATTTGTTCTACGATGAATTTTTGATGATATACTGCTCTGATACCATCTTCAAGAGATGTCTTTGCTTGCCAGCCTAAGCCTTTCAGTTTCGATACATCCATTAGTTTGCGTGGTGTGCCATCGGGTTTGGTACTGTCCCACACTATATTGCCCTCATAACCTACAATCTTCTTTATCAACAAGGCAAGACCTTCAATACTGATATCCTCACCTACGCCAATATTTACAAAGCCTTCTTCATTATAATGCTGCATCAGGAAGAAGCAGGCATCGGCCAGGTCATCTGCGTGCAAAAATTCGCGCAGTGGCTTGCCGCTGCCCCATACCGTTACCTCAGCAGCATTGGTTTGTTTAGCTTCGTGAAACTTTCGTATCAGCGCAGGCAATACATGCGATGTATGGAGGTCATAGTTATCATTGGGACCATACAGGTTGGTAGGCATTACCGATATAAAATTGCACCCATACTGAAAACGATAGGCATCGCACATTTTTATACCTGCTATTTTGGCTATGGCATATGGTTCATTTGTCGGCTCCAGGGCGCCTGTCAAAAGGTATTCTTCTTTCAATGGTTGCGGCGCCAGTTTAGGATATATACACGACGAACCTAAGAACATTAGTTTTTTAACCCCATTCATATATGCCTGGTGAATTACATTGTTTTCTATCATCAGGTTATCATACAGGAATTCCGCCTTGTATTTATTATTAGCCAGTATGCCGCCCACTTTGGCTGCCGCCAGGAACACGTATTCCGGACGTTCTGCTGCAAAAAAATCTGCTACCGCCTGTTGATTACGCAAATCAAGTTCTGCAGATGTTCTTGTTACAATATTATTATAACCTGCCGATTGCAACCTGCGTACAATAGCACTTCCTACCATGCCTCTATGCCCCGCTACGTATATCTTACTTGCTTGCTCCATCCTATTCGTATTGACGTATGAAGTTATAGCCGGCTTCTTTCAGCACTTTCTCTTTTGTAAAAGCATGCAGGTCGGCCTGCACCATTTCCTTCACCAATTCCGGTAAAGAATACTTGGGCTCCCACCCCAGTTTTTCTTTGGCCTTGGTAGCATCCCCTATCAACAGGTCTACCTCTGTAGGCCTGAAGTATTTGGGGTCTACACTCACTATCTCTTGCCCTATAGCTACCGGTGTGCCTTCTTTGCAAGATTTTACAATACCTTTTTCGTTAACACCTTCACCTTTAAACTCCAATTCAATACCTGCTTCTTCAAAAGCCATCTTAATAAAGTCACGCACATAGGTAGTAATGCCTGTAGCTATCACATAGTCCTCAGCTACATCTTGCTGCAATATGCGCCACATAGCATCTACATAATCTTTGGCATGTCCCCAGTCTCGTTGTGCATCCAGGTTACCTATATATAGTTTATCCTGCAAGCCCAGCGCTATTTGTGCTGCTGCACGTGTTATCTTACGTGTTACGAAAGTTTCGCCACGCAGCGGACTCTCGTGGTTGAAAAGGATACCATTGCTGGCAAATATGTTATAAGCCTCGCGGTAGTTCACAGTTATCCAGTAGGCATACAGTTTAGCTACTCCGTATGGCGAACGTGGATAGAAAGGTGTCCTTTCAGACTGAGGCACTTCCTGCACCAGGCCATACAGCTCCGATGTGGATGCCTGGTAAATTTTAGTCTTGTCCACCATGTTCAGCAGGCGGATAGCCTCCAGTATACGCAACGTGCCGATACCATCAGCATTGGCTGTATATTCAGGTGTTTCAAAGCTAACCTGCACATGGCTCATAGCACCCAGGTTATATATCTCATCCGGCTGCACATCTTGTATGATGCGAATGATATTGGTGCTATCTGTCAGGTCGCCGTAATGCAGTATAAAGTTACGGTTAGTCTCATGCGGATCTTCATATAAATGGTCGATACGTGCCGTATTGAATAATGAGCTACGCCTTTTGATGCCATGTACTTCATAGCCTTTTGCAAGTAGCAACTCACTTAAGTAAGCACCATCCTGCCCCGTAACACCTGTAATAAGTGCTTTCTTTGCCATATAGTTTAGTTAGCAACAATTTGTTTCAGCAGCATCTTCAATCTTGAAGCATAGGCACTGAATCCAAAATTGTCCATCGTTTTTTGTTGAAGGTTTTTGCCGGCATCTGCACTCCAGCCTTCATTTATGTTTTTCTCAATGGCTGCAGCTATCTCGTTCACATTCATCGGGTCCACAAGTGTTCCAAGCTCACCGTTCATCAATGCATCTATGCTGCCATCTTTATTTCCGGCAATAGCCCTTACACCACAGGCCGTAGCTTCTATAAACACAATACCAAACCCTTCACCATTGCTAGGCATTATATAGGTATCGGCCAGTTGGTAGTGTACCGTTATTTCTTCATTCTTAATAAATCCTGTAAGGATGACATTGCCTTCCACACCCAACTCTTTCACTAACGCAGTTACGCGTTGATGTTCTAGCTCATCATACTTGCCGGCTATTATATACTTTATATTGGGGTACTTACGTAATAATGCAGGCAGCGCTTTTATTACCTGGTCGTAACCTTTGTACTGCTCATTTGAAGACAGCCTGCAAAGCGAAAACAAAACAAAATCATGCGCCTTCACTCCATATCGTTGCATCAGTGCTTCATCTTTTTCAAAAGCAACCGGCATTTCAAAAAACGGGTCTATTGTATTATGAAACACTGCCACCTTATCGGGCCGTAATCCTTGTATAGAAACAAGTTTATCTTTTGTAAACACACTGACAGCCAATATATGCTCTGCCTGTTCCAATACCTTCTTTTTTATCCCCTGTAGTGGCTGCCATACCTCTATGCCATGGCATATAAGCACCAGTTTCTTCCCGGGAAATAGCTTTTTTATTGCTACACCTACTATGGCAAGATTAATGTGGCCCAACACAATCACATCTTGCCTGCTGCCTTTTAATATAGATGATGCTACAAACTGCAATCGCTTTTTGCCAAAGCCTTTATACTTGCTAGCCGGAAAGTAGCGTTCATCACCCTGTGTATCATACAGTGAATAAGCTTCGCATTTCAAACCCGTTTCTTCACTTGCCAAACCCAGCGCTTTCATAAAACAGCGGTTGAACTTTTCAAGCCCACCGGTTTGCGAAAATGCTGTAAGGTTTAAGAATAGCAGGTTTTTCACTGGTTTATACTACTTCGTAATTGTTTGCTATAAGATATGCCCAATAGCGGCTCCAGTTAAGTTTACCGCTTTTATATCGTTCGCTGATTCTTGTGTCTGCTTTTTTAAAGCTTTTATTTTCGTTGCCTTCCATCCAGCGTTGGAAAGGAAATACAAATCCTTGTTTCTTCCTGTTCCATATCTCTTGTGGCAGTATATCGGCAAAGCTTTCTATCAGCAAATGTTTTATCTGCTTGCTATTGAATTTTACAGATGGCGCGATACTATTAACCAGGTTCACCAGGTCGGTATCTAAATAAGGCACTCTTACTTCTACGCTATGCCACATGCTCATCATATCCGTATCGCGCAGCAACTGACATTGCATATACAGGTTCGATTCCAGGTACGATACTTTATTACCATAAGGCAAAG